>JALONV010000043.1 GCA_025454755.1 Bacteroidales bacterium
ATAACCGGGAAAAAGCCAAAACTGGAAGTGTTTGACCTGTGCAAAAGAAAAAAGGTGAGAGACTTCTTCAGAAAGAACAGGGACATTTCTGCCATTATCCATTTTGCTGCTTATAAAGCTGTAGGCGAATCCGTTAACAAGCCACTTGAGTATTACCGTAACAACCTTGTATCGCTGATAAACCTTCTTGATGCAATGAAGGAATATAGCATCCCATCGATGGTTTTCTCATCGTCGTGCACTGTTTACGGACAACCTGAGAAACTACCGGTATCTGAAGATGCACCGACAAAACCTGCAATGTCACCTTACGGAAATACAAAGCAGATCGGCGAGGAAATATTAGCCGATACTATTTCAGCATGCAAGGATCTGAAGGCAATCTCACTCAGATATTTTAATCCTGTAGGAGCTCACCCTTCAGCCCTCATTGGTGAATTGCCACAGGGAGTGCCGGAAAACCTTGTTCCCTTCATTACCCAGACAGCATACGGGCTCCGGGATGAACTTAATGTTTTCGGAAATGATTACAATACTCCCGATGGTTCATGCATACGCGATTATCTTCATGTTGTGGACCTTGCTAAGGCACATGTGGCGGCAGTAAAGAGACTGATTGAAGGAAAGAACAAAAAGAGCTTCGAAGTTTTCAACCTGGGAACCGGAACAGGTGTTTCAGTACTGGAGGCAATCAAGTCTTTTGAGCGCGTCACAGGGGTGAAGCTTAAATACAGGATAACAGGACGTAGAGCAGGAGACATTGAAAAGATCTGGGCTGATCCTTCATTTGCCAACAGGGAACTGGGCTGGAAAACCGTCAATTCGCTCGATGATGCCATGAAGACGGCCTGGGAATGGGAAAAGAAGATCAGAAAGAAAATGAAAAAATCATGAAATACAGGAAAACAATACTTATTACGGGAGGCGCCGGTTTCATTGGCTCACATGTTGTAAGAAGGTTTGTTAAGAACTATCCATATTACCTGATCGTTAATGCCGATAAGCTGACTTATGCCGGCAACCTTGAGAATCTTGCCGATGTTGAAGAAAACAAGAACTACAAGTTTGAAAAAACAGATATAGTTGACAAAAAAGCTGTTGAAAAGCTCTTCAGGAAATACAGCTTCGCCGGGATTATCCATCTTGCTGCTGAATCACATGTTGACAGGTCAATTACAGGGCCAGATGAATTTGTATTCACGAACATTATTGGCACTGTCAATCTTCTTAATGCAGCACGAAACGGCTGGCATGATAATCTTGATGGTAAGCTTTTTTATCATATTTCCACCGATGAGGTTTTTGGCTCCCTTGGCAGTGAAGGGATGTTCACAGAAGAGACTGCATACGATCCGAAGAGTCCATACTCCGCATCCAAGGCAAGCTCCGACCACATGGTGAGGGCATATAATCATACGTACAGGATCCCTGCAGTTATCTCAAACTGTTCAAATAACTATGGGCCCAACCAGTTCCCGGAGAAGCTCATACCCCTGGCTATCAACAACATAAAGAACAATAAACCTGTTCCTGTTTATGGGAAAGGGGAGAACATTCGCGACTGGCTTTACGTTGAAGATCATGCTTCTGCCATTGATAAAATTTTTCACAGGGGGAAGCCCGGAGAAACATACAATATCGGCGGCAATAATGAATGGAAAAACATCGATCTGATAAAGCTGTTATGTAAAATAATGGACAGGAAACTAGGCAGAAAACCCGGAGATTCAGAAAAGCTCATAACATACGTCAAGGACAGGCCTGGACATGATCTGAGATATGCCATTGATTCATCCAAGCTTCAGAAAGAGATGGGATGGAAGCCGATCCCGGAATTTGAGGAGGGACTTGAAAAAACCGTCGATTGGTACCTGGCAAACGTGAAATGGCTGGAGAATGTCATTTCAGGTGATTACGTAAAGTACTACGATTCAATGTATTCAGGGAGATAGTACTTCTTCTAAATGATTTTTTTCAACCGCTGAATAAGCTCATCACCCAGTATGGTTTTCTTTTTTATATGATCCTGGATTGCAGCTACGACGCTGTTAGATTCAAATTCTCCCCTTACCAGTTCAAAATCACGTTTCTTGATCTCCTCTCCTCCGTCAATTCCGAATCCGGTCATGGAAGAAAGTGTAAACTCCTTGCGTGCATCATCATACAGCATCCTGTCGAGTTCGATGACGCTTTTCTTCCAGTTCTCAACCATGGCTATTACATCCGCCGCAGTAAATTTGCTTACCGGCCTGCCTGCCTCTTGTTCAATTCTTTCACATGCCCATATCCATTCCCAGTCATAATAAGATCTGTGCATGGACCTGAATTCCTCTTCTATCTTTTGCAGGGAATTCACTTTCCCCGATTCAATATTATCGAGAAGCCTTTCTATAACACGCTGCGGAGCAATAAGTCCTGCAATGTCAACCCATTCACCGTTGCCATGTGATTTGTCGGGTTCCAGTCTTTTCTGAAGGTCTTTGTCTGTTCTGAACTGTATCTTTTCCAGTCTTTTTATCAGCGAGTTGCCAAGAAACTTGTTTATGCCGGTCTGATACAGAGCGATCCCTCTTTCAAGCGAAGGACCCTTTATCATCATATTATTATATGTATACGACGCTGATACTCCTCCCGCCACGGATTTTATTTTGCGAAGAAGGTCTCTCCCTTCGAACATCTTTCGGATCGTATATGGACTGAGCAGGTTGAAATTGACCTGGTCTATTTTCACCGGATCTTTTCTCCTGTCGCGTTTAGGCCATTTCTGGGCATCCCTTATGGTTCCGACACTCCTCAGGTTTATACCAGGCACAAGTATGCTTTCATCATTGCTTTCAATGATGTATGAGAATGGAAGTGAAGAAGTGTCCATGTTCTTGTAATGTCGTCCCATCACAAGCGTGAACGGGCCTATACGCGCCGGCCAGAGAAGGTACGAATCACTTGTCGTTTTTGATCCTCGTTCCATAATTCCCTGGTGAATTGGTCCGAGCTTGTACATGTGGTTGCTCTGGTTCGATCCGCTTCCGGCATTCATGAATGAAAAGATGCCGGCTATAAGAAGTGTTGATTTATGATGAGTCACAGTATACGGACCTGCGAATATAGAACATGCTTCACCATGAAACCCTGCGCAGTTGGCAAAGAAAAGTGAGTTTTCTGCCGAATAATGCTTGCCGAGTACACATCCCTGCCCGACAAAGCATTTGTCGATAAGAGTTGATTCCGTGATTATCGATCCTGAGCATACGATGAAATGATCCATGATAACACCGGGACCAATGAACACAGGATCATCTTTACAGCTGTTGACGGATCCTTCATTGAGGCTCATGGTTCCTTCAAGACGACTGTAACTGCCAAGCCTTACATTCCTGATATTCCTGCAGTTGAGTATTCTGGAATTACTGCCAATGGTGCCTTTATCCGATGTAACTGATACAGAGTAACCTGCCACCATTTTTTCAATTTTGGCAATAGCCTTATTGCGATGCCTGTAAAGGGCAATAATATAAGCTTCATGTGCCGATAACCGGTCCCAAATTTTTACAGACCTTCCTCCTGTTTCGTTCAGAACAGCAATTTCTGTTCCATTTCCGAAAGCACTCTTGCCTTCGGTGTGAATCTTGCCGCAATTCTTTATGACAACGTTATCTTCAACAATATAATTTGCAATATAATCACCGATATTGCTGATTAGAACATTGGAGCCTGCCGTGCAATTATGCAGATGGGCATTTGAGATCCCGCATTTCACAGTTACTCCGGATTCATCGGTATACGAACCTTTTAAGGTTCCCAATTTTATGTCGCCTGAAAATATGACATTCAGGCATCGTGAAGGATCAAATCCTTCCAGGACTTTAACTCTCTTCCAGTCGTCACACCGGCAGTTATTGGAAGTCAGGGTTTTGACCTCAGCACCTGAAAGGTTCCGGAATATTATCGATGGACTCATTTTTGAAAAAATAAAAAGAAGTTATTCAACGGTTACCGATTTGGCAAGATTCCTGGGCTGGTCGACATTGCATCCTCTAAGTACAGCAATATGGTACGACAGAAGCTGAAGCGGAATGACTGCAAGCAATCCCGAAAAAACAGACATGGTTTCCGGCACTTCAAGAACATAGTCGGCCATCTTTCTGATTAATTCATCCCCTTCCGTAACAATGGCAATTACCTTTCCTTTTCTTGCTTTTATCTCCTGGATGTTATTGATTATCTTTTCATAAGTGTCGTCCTTTGTTGCGACCACGACTACCGGCATATTCTCATCAATAAGGGCTATAGGCCCATGTTTCATCTCCGCTGCAGGGTAACCTTCAGCATGGATATAGGAGATCTCTTTCAGCTTCAGGGCCCCCTCAAGAGCAACAGGGAACAGATAGCCCCTGCCAAGGTAAAGCGCATTATGACACTCTTTAAAGATCTTTGAAAGCTCAATTGCCTGATCATTGACACCAAGGGCTCTTTCAATTTTATCAGGTATGGAGACGAGTTCGGTGATCAACTCCTTATAATATGAATCAGAAATTATCCCCTTCAGGTGCCCTATTTCGAAAGCCATCATTGCAAGGACGGTTACCTGTGTAGTAAATGCTTTTGTTGAGGCTACTCCGATCTCAGGTCCGGCATGGGTATAGACGCCGGCATCAGTTTCACGCGGGATGCTGCTGCCCACTACGTTGCAGATTCCAATAACCTTGGCTCCTTTCTGCTTTGCAAGCTTCACGGCTGCCAGGGTATCTGCTGTTTCGCCGCTCTGGCTGATTGCTATGACAATATCACTTTTCTTGACTATCGGATTTCTGTATCTGAATTCCGAAGCGTATTCAACCTCGACGGGTATTCTTGTGTATTCCTCAAAAAAATATTCTCCCAAGAGTCCGGCATGCCATGAAGTGCCGCAAGCCACTATTATTATTCTTTCCGCCTGCGACATTGATTCGAGTTCGCTGTGAAGGCCCCCAAGCATGATGCCGGAATGGTCGGGGAGCACTCTTCCCCTGAATGTATCATGGATTGCTCTCGGCTGTTCAAAAATTTCCTTCAGCATAAAATGATCAAAACCTTCCTTGTCAATCTCCCCGAGTTTCAGGTCTATTTTTTTTACTTCCGGTTTTATTTGTTCAGTCTTAAGTGTTTTCAGGATAAGCTCATCTTTTCTTATGATAGCAAGATCGTCGTCGTTGAGGTAAATAACTCTCTGGGTATATTCCACAATGGGAGTTGCATCTGAGGCAATGAAATTCTCACCTTCCCCAACTCCTATCACCAGAGGGCTTCCTTTTTTTGCAGCAAACAATTTGTCGGGTTCCTTTGTACATATTATTACCAGGCCGTAAGCACCTGCAACCCTGTTCAGGGCAAGTGTTATTGCCTGTTCTGCGGAAAGGTCGCCTTCGATATACAGATGTTCGATAAGGTTTGCCAGTACCTCCGTATCCGTCTGGCTCGAAAAAGATATTCCCCTTCCCTGGAGATGCTTTTTAAGAGTGGCATAATTTTCGATTATACCGTTATGGACAACGATGAAATTGCCTTTATATGAAACCTGGGGATGTGCATTCAGCTCGTTTGGTTCTCCATGAGTTGCCCATCTTGTATGTCCCATGCCAATTGTTCCGTCAAAGCCTGATTTGTTGACCATTTCCTCCAGGTCCTTTACTCTTCCCTTACACTTATAGATTTTGGTTTCTCCATTGACAAGTGCAAGTCCTGCCGAATCATAGCCCCTGTATTCAAGTCTTTTAAGACCATTAATGATAATCTCACGTGCAGGCTTTGAACCTATATAACCAATAATTCCGCACATAAATTAAAGCGATTTGGATTGTAGGACACGAATTTAGGTATTTTGGTTCTGAAAATCTAGAACTTGGTATAGATAAGTTCAAAATTTATGGGCTTAAAGCTATTATTGGCTTTCAGGATGACACTATGTCCGGCAGCTGGAAGAATAAACAATTCCAGTTCAGGAAGGATAGTGTCGGCAGTATCATCAAGGTAAGACTGAATGAATGAGGCTATATTCAGGTTATAAACATCATCAACCTGCAGTGTTGCAGTAGTGTCTGCATAACCGCCATAGAAATATGTGCCTGTTTCAGGTACATAATACTTTCTTCCTGTTGTAGTGGGATATTGCAGATAGAGGGTGGCCGGAAGGGTTGAACGCCTGTAAAGATCATTATCATAAAACACCGGTAGTTTCAATCTTGCCTTGTTTACTGAAATGCCTTTCATTTCCGGAGCATTTTTTATGGAATCGAGGGTTGTAAGTAATAATTTTGTGCGAAGACCATTGAATGTCTGTGCATATGAAAGTGTATCAATATATGAAATATCATTTATATGTTCAATCTTTTTCCCGGCTTCAGCAGTCGAATAATCATGTTTATAAAGGTTGAAGGCTGCATTTGTGGTTACGGCATCCAGCAGGAAAGACATTGTAACTGAAGATCCGATGGAATTATGTCCATATACATCAAAATAATTATGATATGCAGTTGACGGAGATGCAACGCTTAACGCCATGAATATTGGATTTCCCGGGGAGATCAGTTGAAAATGCAATCCCCTGAAAAATGTTCTGAAATCGTCAGTATCGCTGCTGTGGAAGAGCATAGACTGATCCCTCATGAGATAGCTTCCGAAGGCTGTATTCACATCTATCTCCAGGTTATTAACGGTATCAGCTCTGAGAGCCGGAAGTTCAATATCCGGCACACTATAGCCAGTATGAGCAACTGCCTGGCTGGAATAGTACTTGGAGGTTGTATAGATCACATCGGCAATTTCTGACATTCTCAGATAATGCCTGCTGGCAGTATCTCCTGAAACATTTAGCAGCTGGAGAAATAATTTTACCGAGTCAACCGTAAAAGAATCTTCCTTCCATACTGCGCCAAGTCTCAATTGTGAAACAAATTCACAGGTTGTTGTTCCGAAATACGGATCATATATACTGCCCAGATATGAAACAGAAGGCTGGTTTGATGCTATTGAGTCCCTGTAGATCGTATATGATTTCACAGGAAGAAGATCTCCATTGATCGTCGCGAAATCGGAATCAGGAAGCAGTTCCACACCGCTAAGGCTGGGAGGATCCTCGCATGACCCGGCAAAAAACATGAAACCGGCTATAATTGCCGGGATAAAATATTTTGATTTATGTTCAGAAGATCTGATTCGGTTTATATAATTAAGAAAGCAGGTTGTCATAAAATTCATTATAGGCATCAATATATTTTGTTTCATCCTTATAGGGGAGAACAGGCTTTTTTATCGTTTTCAGATGTTTTGCCAGCTCTCCGTTTATCTCTTCACTCCCGATAATTATGGCGTCAGAATATTTGATGGCGAGTTTTGAAACATTAACAAAATCCGGCTTTTTCACAAGCCTGAGATTTTCTCCGTCAATCCCGTCAAAACGCAATTTATCGGCGAACGTTGATCTAAACGGCGTTTTGAAATCATTATTGTAGATCGAATATATAATCTTATAATTATGGAAAAGTGGATCGTCGCTGTAAATGCTCTTCAAATATATAGGCACCAATGCCGACATCCATCCGTGACAGTGAACTATATCGGGAGCCCAACGCAGTTTCTTGACAGTTTCAATTACACCACGCGCAAAGAAAAGGGCGCGCTCATCATTGTCATCAAATTCCTTCCCTGATCCATCGGTAACGATGTGTTTCCTCTGAAAATAATCGTCATTGTCGATGAAATAAACCTGCATCCTTGCACTCTGTATGGATGCCACTTTTATAATAAGAGGGTGATCGGTATCGTCTATTATCAGGTTCATACCGGAAAGCCTTATAACCTCATGGAGCTGATTGCGACGCTCATTTATGCAGCCATAACGCGGCATAAAAGTGCGGATCTCCTTTCCTCTCTCCTGTATACCCTGAGGAAGATATCTCCCGATCTTTGACAATTTTGTTTCCCCCAGATATGGAGTTATCTCCTGTGAAATGAATAATACCTTCTTGCTTTCCATGTACCTGACTGGATACCATTGCGTATCAAGGTGCAAAGATAATAATAAAAAACGAGATAATTTGCAAGACAGGTTACTTGTTGCTGGTTACTCGTTACTGGTTTTCAATTGCCTTTCAATTTAAATAATGGGGTGTTTGAACCTATATCAGATAAATTAATAAAGGGTTTTAAGAGGCTGTCTCAAAAGCCCCTCTCTTTTTTATTGCCCCTAAATTCCGCAAGGCGGAACTTCCTGATTCTCTGATATTTAAAGAACCCCCTTTAGGGGGCAGGGGGCAAGAATCAGGCTTTTGAGACACCCTCAGTCACGCCGTGGCGTGACGGGGATCTAGCCAATAACCAGTAACCAGTAACCAGCAACTTTTTTTAATTAGCTTTGTGTGTTAAATTTTCTTAAATGAAAATTATAAGTACTGCAAAGGAGCTTAAGGAGCAGGTAAAATTACTGAAGCTGTCTCCGCTGGGCTTTGTGCCCACGATGGGAGCATTGCATAACGGCCATATTTCCCTTGTGATAAATGCCAGAAGAAAATGCCCGCTGATTGTAGTCAGCATTTATGTAAATCCAACACAGTTCAATGATAAGGAGGACCTGAAGAACTATCCCCGGACAATTGAAGCAGATCTGGATCTTTTAAACAAACACCTGAGGAAAGAAGATATTGTATTTATTCCGTACGATAAAGAAGTATATCCGACAGAAGATAAAAGGATCTTCGGTTTCGGGAATCTTGATAATGTAATGGAGTCGCTCCACCGTCCCGGCCATTTTAATGGAGTGGGACTGGTTGTCAGCAGGCTGTTCGATATTGTCCGGCCCGATATGGCGTTTTTCGGACTAAAGGATTTTCAGCAGGTGGCTGTAATAAAATCGCTTGTCAGAAAGCTTAAATTCGGAGTAAAAATAATTGCCTGCCCTATTGTACGTGAGCCTGATGGCCTGGCAATGAGCAGCAGAAACAGGCTGCTCGAAAAAGACATCAGGAAAAGAGCTCCGGTCATTTTTAAAACCATTTCCAGGGCAGCTGAAATGTTTGGCGAAAATGATGTTCCCGGTATTAAAAAGTTTGTAAAATCCACCATTGAAAAAGAAGAGGGATTTAGAATTGAATATTTCGAGATAGTTGATGATATTGACCTCATTCCCATTAAGAATAAGAGAGGTATAAAGAAAGGGAAACACTATTTTGGCTGTATTGCCGTAAAAGCCGGAAAGATACGACTGATAGATAATATTGAAATACCATTGGCGTGAACCAAAAGGTTATTAACTTTGCGGTCTGTCTTACTTAATCTGATTTCAGATTATGCAAATTGAAGTACTTAAATCGAAGATCCACAGGGTAACCGTAACCGAAGCCAACCTGAATTATATAGGCAGCATCGCCATCGATGAAGATCTGATGGATGCTGCCAACATAATCGAGAACGAAAAGGTCCAGGTGGTGAATATTAACAATGGAGAGCGCCTCGACACATACGTAATTAAAGGCAAAAGAGGTTCCGGTGCCATTTGTCTCAACGGTGCTGCTGCCCGAAAGGTGCAGGTTGGAGATATCCTTCTGATAATGTCTTACGCAACGATGGAATTTGCCGAAGCAAAGAATTTCCAACCGAAGATCATTTTCCCCGACACAAAAACAAATAGACTGATTTGAATCTCAGGAAGTTCGTAATACAGGCATTGAAGTTTATCGGATTTCTGGCTGTCGGAATTCTGTTATTATGGCTGTCGTTCCGAAACGTAGACTTTAAAAGCCTTTCTAAAGATTTAAAGGAGGCAAATTATTACTGGCTTATTCCCGCGCTTATCTTTAGCCTGTTCGCATTTCTGCTTCGAGCCCGCCGCTGGCAATTGCTTATCCATCCCCTGGATTCAAATCCCTCATTCTGGCACACTTTCCATGCCATGATGATAGGATACTTGGCAAATATGGCACTCCCGAGAATAGGAGAAATAACCCGGTGCGTTGTACTGGGGAAGAAAGAAAAAATTGCTGTCGATAAACTGGTGGGAACAGTGATAGTGGAACGAACCATTGATTTCCTTTCAGTTCTGGTTTTCCTGATAATAATTGTATTTACAAGCAGTGCAATAATAAATGAGTTCCTGAAAGAAAGCATTTTTATTCCCTTTAAAGAAAAAGTGCTTTCCGTGACCAACCTTTCCTGGATCTTCTGGACAGGCCTGGTTCTGTGTGGAATTATTGCCCTTTACCTGATGATCCGTTACAGGAAGAATCTCAGGAAAATTAGGCTCTTTTCAAAAATATTTGATATAACAAGAGGAGTGATAGGCGGACTTAAGACCATAACAAATCTTAAAAGGAAATGGGAGTTTATTTTCCTGACATTTTTAATATGGATCAGCTATGCACTAATGACATGGGTGGTTGTTTTCTGCCTTGAAAGCACATCAGGTGTTTCGTTCTGGGATTCACTCATTGTACTGGTTGTCGGAGGTCTTGGAATGGCGGTTCCGGTTCAGGCCGGATTCGGAGCATTTCATTATGCGGTTTCCAGGGTGCTGGTTGTGATCCATGGAGTAAGTCTTGAAGACGGGCTCACCTATGCTCTGATTTCTCATGAATCACAGATAGTTTTTGAAATAATCATCGGCATTATTTCCATCTATGCAATGTATGGAAGGAATTATAAAAAAGAGCCCCCAACCCCCTGAAGGGGGCTTAAGAAATAATCCACATAATAATCATTTAAAATACAATAATTTAGCTCCCCCTTTAGGGGGATGGGGGGGCAAAAGGGAGGAGCAAGATGGCTAAATCCAAAACTGTTTTTGTTTGTCAGAACTGCGGGGTCGAATCAGCAAAATGGATCGGCCGATGTCCTTCATGCAAGGAATGGAACACGTATCACGAGGAGATAATTGTCCCTGCATCTTCACGCAGCTCATCTTTTATCTCCGATCATGAAAAGAGGAAGCCTGAACTGCTTGACAATATCAAGGCAGACGAAAAAAACCGCCAGAAAACAGGATTGGCAGAACTCGACAGAATACTGGGGGGAGGAATGGTGAGCGGATCTCTGATGCTTATAGGCGGTGAACCCGGGGTAGGAAAATCGACGCTTGCACTTCAGCTGGCTCTTGCACTTAAGCATACAATTATATTATATGTATCAGGCGAGGAGAGTGAGGAACAGATAAGCCTTAGGGCAAAAAGACTGAAAAATTCAAATCCTCAATGCTATGTTCTTTGTGAAACAGAACTCGAAAATATCCTTGCACACTCAGAACAACTTAAACCCGGACTGATAATCATTGATTCTATACAAACTATCAGCACAAGCTTGCTGGAATCGTCGGCCGGTTCAGTTTCGCAGGTCAGGGAATGTGCGGCACAACTTTTAAAATATTCAAAAATAACAGGCATCCCTGTTTTTCTCATCGGGCATATCACCAAAGATGGAACCCTGGCCGGACCCAAAGTCCTGGAACATATTGTCGATGTGGTTCTCTATTTTGAAGGCGATAATAATTATGTATACCGTATTCTGAGATCTGTCAAGAACCGCTTTGGCTCTACCTCAGAGATTGGAATATTTGAGATGATTGAGGCAGGATTGAGGGAGGTCAATAATCCCTCGGAGATGTTCATCAATCAGCACGATGAGCCCTTAAGCGGCATTTCAATCGCAGCAACCGTTGATGGTTTGCGTCCTTTTCTTATTGAGACTCAGGCCCTTGTCAGCAGTGCGGTTTACGGAACACCTCAGCGTAGCGCCACCGGATTTGATATACGCAGATTGAATATGCTGCTGGCTGTTCTTGAAAAAAGAGCCGGATTCAGGCTGGCGGTAAAAGATGTTTTCCTGAACATAGCCGGAGGAATTAAAGTAAATGATCCTGCGATCGACCTTGCCATAATCAGTTCCGTTCTTTCATCAAACCTCGATATACCAATCCCGCGTGAAGTGTGTTTTGCCGGGGAGGCAGGACTAAGCGGAGAGATACGTCCCGTTTCAAGAATTGAACAGAGGATCAGAGAGGCCTCAAAAATGGGATTCAAAAAGATCTGCCTTTCAAAATACCATAAGGGCATTTCTGTAAAAGGACAGGAAATTGAGATAGTGCCCGTCGGGAAGGTAGAACACCTCGTGAGGGCATTGTTTGGTTGAGGAAACCCCCGTCACGCCAAGGCGTGACTGCCCCCTGAAGGGGGCCTAAAACCCATTACTAATTAAAAAATTGGTGGGTTTTCTGCCCCCCTTTAGGGGGGATGGGGGGTCGGTAGCCCTTAAGGGATCGATATTCCTTTTAAAGGGGTGAGTACAGGTCTTAATACCTGTTCCTCAGCGGGTTATCCCTTCTCGAACTTTCACGTTTTACCTTCTCGCAATCGAGTTCCATATTGAAACCCGAAGGACGTTCAAATTCATCAGCTTCCATAATGCCCAGTTCCGGATCTGCATAAACTTTTTTAAGGAATAGGGCAAAAATAGGAAGTGCAACATTTGCACCCTGTCCTTCAAGAAGAGATTCAAAATGAATTGACCTGTCTTCCCATCCGCACCAGACACCTCCTACCAGATTTGGTGTGACACCCATAAACCATCCGTCGGATTGTTCCTGGGTTGTACCGGTCTTGCCTCCTATCTGGTTCATCAGCATGTATGGCTCTCTTCGCATTCTTATTCCTGAGCCTGTCTGAACAACACCCTGAAGCAGGTTTATCATAAGAAAAGCAGTCTGTTCACTAAGAACTTCTTCAATCTGGGGTGTAAAACGTGAGATCACATTGCCGTTCTTGTCTTCGATCCTGGTAACATACATGGGATTCGTGTAAACTCCCTTGTTTGCAAAAGTGCCATAGGCACCAACCATCTCTTCAAGTTTTACATCTGATGTTCCCAGAAAAATAGAGTATACAGGATCAATAAAGCTCCTTACTCCCATTTTGTGCATCAGGTTAGCGACGGCTGACGGGTTGAATTTTTCCATCACCCATGCCGAAATATAATTCTCTGACTGCGCAAGTCCCCACTTCAGTGTAACCAGTTTCCCATGATATTTTTTATTGCCGGAACTCCTGGGAGTCCAGGTCGAATCCTTACCTTCTATAATAACCTGAAATGTCCTTGGGATATTTTCAACCTCATAGCATGGTGAATATCCATTCATCATCGCAACTGTATAAAGGAATGGTTTTATCGTACTGCCAACCTGTCTTCTTTGCTGTGTGCAGGCATCATATTTGAAATATCTGAAATCAGGGCCTCCCACATATGCTTTTACATACCCGTTATGAGGATCCTCTACCATGAATCCTGATCTTATGAAATACTTGTAGTACCATAATGAATCGAGTGGTGTCATAACTGTATCGATTCCCCCTTCCCAGGAAAAGACCTTCATCTTAACCGGAGTGTTAAATGCCAGCATGATGGAGTCTTCCGAATAACCACGGGCACGCATTATATAATATCTGTTACTCTGCTTGAGTGACCTCAGAATAAGTTCGTCAATTATTTGTTTTGTCAGGTCGTCTGAGTATGGAGGATTTCTGAAAGTTTTAGCCCTCTCATAGAAATCGGGCTGAACCTCCTGAGAAAGATGTTCTACAACAGATTCTTCTGCAAATTGCTGCATCTTTGAATTGACCGTAGTAAAGATCTTCAATCCATCTTTATAGATATCGTAATTTGATCCGTCGGGTCTTTTGTTTTTGTTGCACCACCCGTAAAGAGGATTATTCTGCCATTCCAGGAGAGCATCATCATAAGATTCCTGCTGGACATATTTCTTTCGATCCGGTTCAGGTTTTGTCATCAGTGTCCTCAGGTATTCCCTCAGATAGGTTGCACGACCTGTATTGTGATCTTCGAGCCGGAAATCGAGTTCAACAGGCAGCTGCTTTATTGAATCCGCATCCTGCTTGTCGAGATAACCATATCTGGCCATCTGTGAGAGTACAATATTCCTCCGCTGGAAAACCCTGTCATAATTTCTTACCGGATTATATCGGGTGGAAGCTTTAAGCATTCCTATCAGAACAGCGGCTTCCTGGATATTAAGTGAATCAGGTGTTGTATTGAAATAAATTTTTGCGGCTGATTTTATTCCGATAGCTGAATAATTAAAATCATAAATGTTAAGATACATCGCAATGATCTCTTCCTTTGTATAGCTTTTTTCAAGCTTCACTGCAGTCTGCCATTCCTTGAATTTGGCCACACCCAGCCGCATCTTTCTTGTGAAAGCCGACACATGTGCAGTGTCTCTTGGATACAGCTGCTTGGCAAGCTGCTGTGATATTGTACTTCCGCCACCTGTTTTTTGTCCTAAAAGGATTGTTTTTACAACAGCTCTTACCAGTCCGCGTATATCAATACCTGAATGACGGTAGTACCTTATATCTTCCGTAGCTATCAGGGCATTTACAAGATAAGATGACAGTTCATTATAATTTGTCCATGTCCGGTTTTCTATTGCGATCTTCCCGAGTAATACTTCATCTTCAGAATAGACCTCTGCGGCCAGATTCAGTTTTGGATTCTCGAGCTCCTTGAAAGAGGGCATAGGACCCAGTTTTTCCTTAGAAATCAGAATAAAGATGGTTATCAGTAAAACGAAAGGAAAAGTGAAGAGCGCCCAGAACCAGATCAGATATTTTTTATTGTTTGCATTGCCTTTCATCGGGCTTTGGAATTTGGCTCAAAAATAATAAATATTAAAGAATCTTGACGGTTTATTTTGAAGTTTGGCGCCTAATTGATTTACTTTGCCATGTTTTTAAAACGAAATAATCTAGCTTATATGATCGAAAATCTGGTAATTGTTGAGTCGCCTGCAAAGGCAAAGACTATTGAGAAGTTCCTGGGGAAAGATTTCCGTGTCATATCAAGTTTCGGGCATATCAGAGATCTCGCCAAAAAGAATCTGGGAATAAATATCGGGAAGGATTTTGAACCCGACTATGAGATACCGAAGGAAAAGGTAAAGGTGGTTAATGAACTCCGGAAGGCAGCATCGGAAGCAAAGAATATCTGGATTGCATCAGACGAGGACCGTGAAGGAGAAGCAATTGCATGGCATCTGGCCGGCGTTCTGAAACTGGATCTTGATACAACTAAAAGGATCGTTTTTCACGAGATAACCAAAGATGCTATTTCCACTGCCATAGAAAATCCCCGCAGGATCGATATGAATCTTGTCAACTCACAGCAGGCAAGAAGGATACTTGACAGGCTGGTTGGTTTTGAGATCTCACCCGTGCTATGGAAGAAAGTCCAGCCTGCGCTTTCGGCAGGACGCGTACAGTCAGTTGCAGTAAAACTGATCGTTGAACGCGAAAGGGAGATTTTTTCATTCAAAGCCGAATCTTCATACAGGGTTACAGCAGTATTCAGAATAGATACAAATACAGCAAGTGCTGTTCTCAGGGCAGAAGCATCAAAAAGATTTCCTGATGAGAAAGAAGCTCATAAGTTCCTTGAGCTGTGCAGCTATGCAGGCTATACAGTTTCAGGAATAACTGTAAAGCCTGGAACCAGGTCACCGGCACCACCGTTTACCACCTCAACCCTTCAGCAGGAAGCTTTCCGGAAGCTTGGTTTTTCAGTTGCGCAAACAATGACTGTTGCACAGAAGCTTTATGAAGCCGGGAAAATCACTTATATGAGAACCGACTCAACAAACCTCTCAAAACTTGCGCTGGCAAAATCGCGTGAAGTAATTATGTCAGAATTCGGAGAAAAATATTCAAAGACACGTCAGTTCAAAACCAAAACAGCCGGAGCCCAGGAGGCGCATGAAGCTATTCGTCCTGCATACCTTGATAACTCAACAATTACAGGCAACCAGAATGAAAAGAAGCTGTATGATCTTATCTGGAAGAGAACAATAGCATCGCAGATGGCCGATGCACAGGTTGAAAAAACAACAATATCAATTGACATGAACAACTCTCCTGTAATCTTCAATGCAACAGGAGAGGTGATAAAGTTTGACGGATTCCTGAAAGTATATATGGAATCTTCCGACCAGGAGAATGCCGATGATGAAAAAGCAGTTATTCCTCCTGTAAAAAAAGGAATGCCTCTTTATTATAATAGTATAACTGCGTCGCAAAAATACACATCTCCTCCCCCGAGGTACACAGAAGCAAGTCTGGTGAAGAAACTGGAAGAGCTTGGAATCGGAAGGCCATCGACATATGCTCCTACAATCTCAACAATTCAGAACAGGGGTTATGTTTCGCGTGAAGACAGGCCCGGTGAAAAGAGATCCCTTAAAATACTTTCTCTTGAAAAGGGGAAGGTTACATCAACATCTAAATCGGAACTTGCAGGTAAGGAAAAATCCAAGCTTTTCCCCCAGGACATTGGTATGATCGTAAATGATTTTCTGATGGAAAACTTTTCCGTAATAGTTGATTATAATTTTACCGCTGAGGTTGAAGAGCAGTTTGACGAAATCGCCCTGGGCAAACTGAAATGGACAGGCATGCTTCACAATTTCTATGTCCCGTTCCATACAACTGTTGAAAAAACACTGGAGAAAAAAGACAGAAAAACAGGAGTCAGGGTTCTCGGGAATCATCCGGAAACAGGAGAGCCTGTAACTGTAAGGATGGGCAGATTCGGACCTGTAGCTCAAATTGGAAATACCGATAATGACAACAAGCCGCGGTTTGCGAGCCTGGCCAAAAACCAGCTGCTGGAAACAATCACTCTTGAAGAAGCGCTGAACCTGTTCCGTCTCCCACGGTCGCTCGGGAAAAATGATAGCGATGAGATGGTCGTAGGAATTGGTAAATTCGGACCATATATAAGATTCAAAGGCAAATTCTTCTCCCTCAAAAAGGGAGTTGATGATCCATATACACTTACAATGGAAAGAGCTTTTGAGATCATTAACGAAAAGAATGAGGATGATAAGAAAAAAGTTATCAGCGATTTTGGTGACATACGGGTACTGAACGGGAGATACGGTCCTTACCTGACCAAGGACAAACAAAATTACAGGCTTCCAAAAGGCACTGATGCTGAGAAACTTACAAAGGAAGATTGCAATAAGATCATAGAAAAAAACGATAAAAGCAAAAAGAGTTCCTGATACCAGCCATGATTGACCTGAAAGATTATCTTAATCCTGTAAGCCTGGAGAGTCCTGAATACATTGCAGGTGATGCCGGATTTCCACATTCCATCTCCGTCCATACTGATAGTACAACCCTTAAAGATATAAGCAAATACAAAATTGCCCTTCTTGGAGTTCCTGAAGGCCGCAACTCTCCAGGCAAAGGATCAGAAAAAGGACCCGACAGCATCAGGGCTGAGCTTTACAGGCTTGCCAGGATCCCCGGAAAATCGAGAATAATCGATCTGGGCAACATGAAAAAAGGCGTCACATTCAATGACACCATCGCCGGACTGACCGATATGCTTACCCTGCTGATCGGTGAAAATATTTTTCCGGTAATTATCGGAGGAAGCAGTTCTCTGGCAATAGCTGTCGATAATGCCCTTTCAAACCTGAAAATAAAATATACCCTGGCGGCTGTTGATGCGAAGATAGACTATACCAGTGAAAAGAAAAATCCGGATTCGTTCAGCTACCTGAACTCCATATTGCACAATCATAAAAGCACTTTTTCTCATTATATCAATATCGGCTATCAGACATACCTCAACGATCAGCAGGTGGTTAACAGGTTCTTAAAACGTAAATCGGAACTCGTAAGGATAGGCGATGTACGAAAGGCAATATACCTTACGGAACCTCTTCTGAGGGACTCCGATGCAGCATTTTTTGATATTTCCGCGGTAAGGCAGTCTGACGCTCCCGGAACAATATGCCCTTCTCCAAATGGATTTTACGGCGAGGAGATTTGTTTGCTTGCGAGGTATGCAGGAATTTCCGATAACCTTAAATTATTCTGTATTTTTGATGTAAATCCGGAGTTGGATATCAGGAATCAGACTGCGGGTCTTGCAGCCCAGATACTCTGGTTTTTTCTGGAAGGATTTTCACAAAAGCAGTACGAAGCCCCGTTGCTTGGCAGCAGCAACTCGGGAAGGTTCATAAAATATCATGTCAGGATCACCGATCTGGAGGATGACCTGATTTTTGTTAAAAGCAATCTCACCGACCGGTGGTGGATGGAACTGCCGTCAGGCGATGATAAATTCAGCTATATAGCCTGCTCCCATGAGGATTACCTGAAGGCTAACCACAATGAAGTTCCTGAGAGATGGGTACTCGGAAACCAAAGGATAAAATAAAAGATTATTTGTTTACGTTTTAGATTTTTACTTATTTTACTGGTTCAACTCAGTTGTATCGAACTCTTTGGTAATTAAAGAAATGAAAAGAACTGGAATAGCATATAATCCAGGAATTGCCGGCACTTCAGGAATGATCTGTGCAACTGCCATGAACAGGCAGCAATGGCTTGGATTTGAGGGAGCTCCGGCTACAACTGTGTTCAGCGTCAGTGCTCCCGTTTCGCTCTTTAAAAGGAAACATGGCGTCGGACTGGTCATCGAGAGCGACAATATCGGATTTAACAAGGATCTTAATCTCTCTGCAGTTTACTCCTACCTCATCGATATGAACTTCGGAAAGCTTGGAATAGGCGTTAATCTTGGGATGATGAACAAAGCGCTGGAACCCACATGGTATGTCCCTGAGGGTGATGACTTTACTCCGCCTGACCAGGATCCTCTCATACCTACATCCAAGGAGAATTTCATTGCATTTGATGCAGGCCTTGGATTATACCTGCTGGCTGACAAATATTATGCTGCACTGTCTGTTACGCACCTTAATCAGCCTAAAATAAAATTTACCAGGGAAGGCGGGGATGATGTGACAACTTATGTCAGCCGTCATTATTACCTTACAGCAGGTTATAACGTACAGCTGGCAAACCCTTCGTTCGAGCTTCTGCCGTCTGTTTTTGCCTACAGCGACGGAAAGGCAATTCAATTTAATTTAACTTCACTCGTCAGATACAATAAAAAAGCATGGGGAGGCGTTTCATACAGAGCCGGTGATGCGCTGATCGGGATAATAGGTTTCGAGCTATATAATGGATTAAGAATAGGTTATGCTTATGATTTCCCATTGTCGGATATCAGAAAGAGCACCAGCGGCTCGCACGAGTTTCTGGTGAACTATTGTTTCGATCTGAGCCTTGGTAAAAGCCCGATGAGATATAAAAGTATCAGATTTTTATGATTATTAAAAAAAAATAACTTACTTGCATTATAAATTTTAAAGAAATATGAAAAAGGTACTCCTATCTGCCCTGATTATTATAATTTTTGTGACTGGGTGCGGCACTTCGAATACAGGTGAGCTGACAGGCGTTCTGGGAAGAAAGAAATATTTTGAACCCGAACCTATGGAAATGGCATTCATCCCTGCCGGAAGTTTCATGATGGGCCCCAGCGACCAGGATGCTCTTTTCGCAATGAACAGCCTGTCAAAACAGGTAACTGTTGATGCATTCTGGATGGACCAGTGTGAGATAACAAACAATAAGTACCGGCAGTTTGTTTACTGGGTTCGCGACTCTATCCTCAGGACGAAACTTGGTGAAGCTCAGATTGCTGACCGTGAATATTTTATGACTGACGACGACGGAAATGTGATCGAAGGAAACATCATTAACTGGGAAGAAAAAATAGATCCCGAAGAGGAGACCACCAAAGGTATCATCGAAGAAATGTACTATCCTCCCGAAGAGAGATTTAACGGCAAAAGGCAATATGACGTTCGCAAATATAACTATTCATATTTCTGGGTTGATTATCAGCAGGCTTCAAAGGCCAGATATGTCTATGATTATGAAAACAATACCGGTAAATATGAAGGACAGGTGACAGACAAGAGCGGCGTGCGTACCGATGTCAAGGACCGTTCTTCATTCATCAGGCATGAGGTTATCAATATCTATCCCGACACATTGTGCTGGATCAGGGATTTCACCTATTCGTTCAACGATCCTCAGGCTGATCTCTATTTCTGGCATCCCTCATTTGACGACTACCCTGTTGTAGGAGTAACATGGCATCAGGCAAATGCATTCAGCCACTGGAGAACAGAATACATGAACACCGCACTGAGAAAAAACGGAATCTCTGATGTTCAGGAATACAGGCTTCCTCTTGAAACCGAATGGGAATATGCAGCCAGAGGAGCTCTCGATCTCTCTAAATTTCCTTGGGGCGGTCCATATACCCGAAACTACACCGGATGCTTCCTTGCCAACTTCAAACCACTGCGCGGCAACTATATCGACGACGGTAATGTATATGCAGGCAAGGTAGGCTCATACGAACCCAATGAATACGGCCTTTATGATATGTCAGGCAACGTATCTGAATGGACCTGCTGTGCATACCATCCGTCAGCCTACATCTTCCAGCACGATCTTCAGCCTAACTATGAATATAACGCCACACCACAGGATCCTCCTGTAATGAAACGCAAGGCAATCCGCGGAGGATCATGGAAAGACATTGCATACTTCCTTGAGACAAGCGCAAGGGATTATGAATATCAGGATTCCACAAAACCTTATATAGGCTTCCGTAACGTAAGGTCCTATATCGGAGCAGAATTATAATCTAAAAGTGCAATAACCCCAAAATTATCAGGTATATGAGTCTAGCAGAATTAGTACAAAGTAGTGGATGGAAGAATTTCATCGCAAAACTTTATGGTTTGGGCGCTTCCGTCGTTATCATCGGTGCATTGTTTAAAATACAGCACTGGCCACTTGCAAATATAATGCTTACCTTAGGTCTGGTCACCGAAGCTATTATTTTCTTCTTCTCAGCCTTTGAGCCCCTGCATGAAGAAATCGACTGGACACTCGTTTATCCCGAGCTTGCAGGTGTCCCTGAAGAGGGAGAAGAACTTCCTGCTCATGGTTCCGGTAAACAGCGTGATGGTGTTGCCAGAGGAATCGCAGGTGGCGGATATGGTGGTGGCGGCGGTGCAGGTTCAGCAGCTCTTGCAAAATTTGATGAGATGCTCGAGAAAGCTGAGATCACTCCCGACCTTTTCCAGAAGCTGGGCGGCGGAATGAAGAAACTCGGCGAGGCAACAGCTAATTTCAACGCTATGGGCGATCTGACTGCTGCATCAACAAAATACATGAACTCTGTTAATCTGGCAACTGATAACCTTGGCAAACTGGCTGATTCATATCAGAACACAACAAAAGTTATAAACGAAACCGGATCCACCTACAAGAACATGGCAGACTCCATGTCGGCAATCGAAGTGGGCGGCAAATCGTACCAGCAGCAGCTTGAAGTGCTGAACAAAAATCTTTCTGCACTCAATACTGTATATGAACTGCAGAAAAAAGGAACCGATGAGCATATCAAAGAATCTGAAAATCTTTACAAAGGTCTTCAGGGACTGATGAAAGACCTTACAGAATCTGCTGGTGACACCAAGAAGTATCGCGAACAGATAACTAAACTTAATGATAACCTGTCGGCACTGAACAATGTCTATGGAAATATGCTTGCTGCAATGAATGTGAAGTAAGGCAGCATTTGTTTTACCTAACTAAAATACCCAGAAAATGGCTCACGAAAAGCTATCTCCGCGACAAAAGATGATCGGTATGATGTACCTGGTGCTGAC
>JALONV010000114.1 GCA_025454755.1 Bacteroidales bacterium
CGAATTCAGTTTTATTATTATATGCAACATTCAGAAGGAATGTCAGCGGCAAAACCAGGAGAAGCAGATACTTAATCAAAGCCATGTTGTTATTAGTCTATAATAAATATTCAAGTTAAATAGTTTTATGTTATTTAAAAAGTTTTTATTGATATTTTAAATAACAGAAGTACTTGGTTTTTTCATTATTGAACTTGATGTGACAACCTATTTCAGGACGAGACACTAAGGATTTATTTTAGTTGTTAACTTTAATAAAGCCGACGCCATCAGCTACAATAAATCCATCAGCGTCCGTATTTGAGATTGTTACAGAAGCGGGTTTATCTTTATCAAGATAATATTCTCCCAGAACAACAGCAAAACCGTATTGATCACCCTTTTTGAAATTCCAGTTAATAATCTCCTCGCCTTTGGAATGATTTACTGTTATTTTTGCATTGGATGCATTTTTTTCATCCGGGAAATACATCATGCAAATTTTGTAAATACCCGATTCCTTAACTGAAAGCTGATATTCACAACGAGCGGCTTTTTCAGGACAAGCATGCAAATAATTCGCCTCAAATAATCCCCACATTCCGGTAACAGAAACCTGCTCCCAGCTTCCAGAATATTGAACATGCTCTTTGTCTGATGATAAAATAACACCACCAACAGATTTAAGATTTTCAGGGTTTATGCTGTGCGAAGCAGTACCTTGAGGTCCAACTTCCTGTGCCAGAAATGGCTCAATTCGTGTTTTTGAAACCAGATTATTTTCGATATCCAGGTTCCAGTTTCCCATTATTGTCTTAATTTCTTTTTCGCCGGAATTATATATCACATTATTCTTTATTGTTGTATTACTGGTCGCCCAGTCGAGGAATACCCCGTTAGCCAGCATTCTTTGTGGTTTTCCATCCGGATTTTGCATATAACCCCACATATCATATAGATAGTTGTTCAAAATATAGTTTGGTGCATTAAATCGATTCATGGATGCAAAATGAATACATGCACCGTCAATTGTCGTTTGTAAACAATCATGTATTTCATTAAACTCGACAACATTACCTCCCTGATTCCGGAAGGCAAAAACACCATTCCGTGAAAGGTCCTGAAAATGGTTATGTGCGATGTGATTACCTGGCATCATTGTCATTGAAGCCGGGCGCGAATCAATATGGACTCCACCGCCATAGTATCGGATTTGTCCACAATGCTTAACTGTATTATGCGTTATCTCAGTTAAGTAGGGAGCTACTTTTGCTGCCGCCTCACCATGCGTATATATTTTTGAGTCATCCATATACGAAAATCTTGAACCGGTAAGCAAAACACCTCCACCCCCTGAATTTATTACTGTATTCCGACAAAATGAATTATCCTTACTATCCAGATGCAGCCATAATGCATAGCCACCTATATTTTCAAAAGTACACTCTTCTATGCTGCAATTTGTTGCATTTTCAAACATCACTGCTCCATCGGTATGCACCCTGGCTTCAATCTGTCCCAGGGTGTATGTGGTATGACGAAACTCCAATCCTCTGAAATTTACATAAGTCACATGAGTCCCCTTTTCAACATCTCCTTTTAAATAAACAATGCGGTTGAGGAGAGGCGCAATAATTTTTTGATTATTAGGCTCCTGTCCGGGCTCTGGCAAATAATAAAGGCGTCCGATTTTTGTATCCAAATACCATTCTCCGGGTTGATCCAATTCCGATTTAACTCCTTCAATCCAAAACCAGCTTCCTTTGTTCATCAACGCATGACGCTCTCTTGGGCCAATCGTAATTGTCGATTCCTTTACATTCACCCCTGTAACATCATTCCATTGATTAAAAAAACGCCATTGAGGAACAATATTGATTTGTGCATCGGGCTCATCTCCCCAGCTTGATTTCACCTCTCCATCGCTGAGCCTGACATACTCCATTGAACCATCAATTGCATAGAGAAATGGATTTTGCTCATTTGCATTTGGGAAACGTGCCCGAATGGCTTTCTTCTCATCGATGTAAAGTTGCCTGAAATGCCAGGAGCCGATGGGTAATTTTTGATATACCTCCGGTTGAGTAACCTCTCTTATCCATCCTTTTGTTGAAGGCAAGTCGACATACCATATTTTACCATCGTAATCCTTTTTCCACATTCCGCTTATTATCCGACCTCCACTAAGTATGACCCTTTCATTTTCAGCTGCAAGCCAGGTTACCGGAGCTTCTTTGGTGCCAGAATCTTCAGGTTTAAGTTCGAGTGTTTGTTGGAGATAATAGATACCCTCCCTGATGACCACTTCAACAGGACGATTAAGATTATTTTTTTTTGCATCTCTGACTGCTTTTTGAGCTGCCTCAAGTGTTGCAAAAGGTCGATCTATTGTTCCTTTATTTGAATCGTTCCCATTCAAAGAAACATAAAATTTAACTGGCTCTTCGGCTCTAACCTCATAGCTCAAAGAGCAATATATCATTGTAATTAATACACCTGTTAAATAAATTCTAAGCGATTCCATTGTTTGCAGATTTATGCTTTTTTTGTTATTCATCTCATTTATTTTCACTTATAAATCTTATCTCATGGGGGGTTAGTTCCCATCTGCCTGCAACGTATTTTATATCTTTTTATGTATGAGCGAGAGCGAATTTATAATAAATCACATAATATATCCATACTGCTGTATCATTTTGTTTGCCCTGCGAAGTATCGGAAAGTTGTGTTTGACAAAAGAGTGGATGGAACTCTGAAAGAAGCCTGTCCCTCGAAGCTTTAGCGGAGCGGGAGACAGGGGGGGGCGAGTACGTGTGAATTATTAGCTTCGCTTATGATCCTTTGGCTTGTAGGCAAGAGGTTTGAAATATCTAACCTGCTTAAGGATATTGCTTATGTAATTAAAATTGTCAGATTAATTCTGGTTTCGGTCTCTGTGAAGATTTATCTAATTTTTTACGTTCTTTAAGAAAAGAGAAAATTAAAATATAAACTCTGGTCTTTATGTTTTCAGCAATTGAGAACACAACCGGAACAATAACAAGAGTCAGCAGCATTGAACTTGTAAGTCCTCCGATCAGCACCCAGGCGATTCCGTTCTTCCATTCTGAAGCTGCTCCGGAAGTCAATGCAATTGGCAATAATCCTATTATCATCGAAAAGGTTGTCATAAGAACCGGACGGAGTCTTATACGGGTTGCCATTAGCAGAGCCCTGATGGTACGATAACCTTTATTCTTAAGCTGATTTGTAAAATCGACAACAAGTATCGCATTTTTGGCCACAAGTCCCACAAGCATAATCATGCCAAGCAGGGTGAACATGCTCAGATTGTTACGGGTAAGTGCCAAAGCAAGGACAGCACCTATTACTGCAAGGGGTATGGAAAGCAACACGACAAAAGGATAAAGGTATGACTGGTATAAAGCCACCATTATCAGGTACACTAGTACTATTGCAGTAAGCAGGGCGAAACCAAGACTGCCGAATGCATCATCCTGGTACTTCATCTCGCTGTCGTAGCTGACTGAAACACCCGGAGGCAGCGACAAGCCGGTAATCTTTTTCTTTATCTCGTTACCAACATCTCCTGATGAACGGCCAAATACCTGCGACTCAACAGAAACCGAAGATATCCTGTCATACCTTTCACGACTAATATTCCCTGATCCGATGTAAACCGAGGCAAACTGAGCCAGCTTGACCGGAGAACCCGCGGAGTTTATAAAAACCAGGTTTGAAACATCTTCAGGGCTGCGCCGGTTGAAATTGTCATATATAATATTAATATCATATTCATAGGACCCTTGTCTGAATTTTGCATCACTATTGCCGCTGAAAGCTGTTGCCATCACCGGGCCAACTGTTGCCATCGATAATCCGAGGTCTGTCATTTTGTCTTTGTCAATATCAACCACCAGTTCACTGGCTGCCTTTTCAAGTGATGAACTTACATCATTGGTACCGGGTGTTTCTATTACCAGCTTCCTGATCATACCGCATACCGGCATACTTGTACAATGAATCAGGGTCAGATGATTTTATAATTACCTGGATGGGGCTGTCATCCGTTCCTCCCATAAAGGGATTCAAAAGCACGGTTTTGACCCGGATACCTGCTATTTGTTCATTTAATTCCTTCTTAATTCTGTTTGCGTAAACATTCGCTGTCACATCACGAAATTCTTTATCAATAAGTTTGACGTTGATTTCCGCCATATATGCACTGCTTTTTTCTCCGCCGGTAAGAAGTCCTGAACTAGCTGATCCCACCTTTGAAAAAACTGATTTAATTTCGGGTTTGGAAAGAAGAATGCTTTCTGCTTCAAGGACCTTAAGATTGGTTTCTTTAAGAACTGCATCCTTCTGAAGTTCAATCTGTATATTAAATTCGCCTGAATCTCCCAGCCCAAAGAATTCAGAACCGAGAAACCCGGCAGGAATCAATGCAATCGATCCAAAAAGCAGCAAAGTAACTATAAGAAAAGTGATTACTTTATGTCTGAATGCCCAGATAAGTATAGAGTGAATAACACTGGCAAGTACATCAACCCATGACTCGAACCAGAGAAAAAAGCGACCGGAAAGCATTTCTTTTTTCAGGTGCTTCAGTTTTCCAAGGCGGGAAGTAAGTAATGGAACAACTGTAAAAGCAACCAGCAGGCTCAATAGTGTTGTAACAACAATCACAAGAGCAAAAGGGCTAAGCAAAGGTGAAATAATACTGTTTGATAAACCTATCGGGAGGAATACCACGACATCAACAAGTGTTATGGCAACTGCTGTAAATCCGATCTCTGCTCTTCCATCGAGTGTGGCCTGAATCTTATCCTTTCCCATTTCCATATGCCTGTAAATGTTCTCAAGAACAACTATTGCATCATCCACCAGTATTCCGATTACAAGCGACATAGCCACAAGCGTGATGATATTCAGTGTATATCCAAGGAGATACATTCCTGTGAAAGAAACAATAAGCGATATCGGGATTGCGACCATTACTATAAATGCGTTCCGCAGCCCATGCAGGAATACCAGCATCACAAGAGCTACAAGTATTACGGCATATGAGAGATCATGCATTACTGAATCCACTGCCTGTTCAGTGAATACCGATGAATTGAACGGAACGTCAAACTTCAGGTTTACTTCTTTATAAGCTGATTCCAGTCCCGACAGTTCTGTTAACACCTCATGACAAACTTCCACTGTATTTGAACCGGATTGTTTTTTAATGCTAAGCCCTATTGAATTCAACCCGTTTATCCTGGCAACCATAGTCGTTTCCTTTTCGGTATCGACTACTTCGGCAATATCTTTCAATCTTACTTTCGCGCCATTCATGTCACTTAATACCACAACATTTTCAATATCTTCGATCTTTTCAAACCGGGCAGACAACCTGATGACTATCTGCGATTCATCGTTTTTTATTTTACCGGTCGGGAAATCGATATTCTCCGATTGAACAGCCTGTAAGACCTGCAGTACAGAGATATTATAAGATTCCACTTTCCCGGCATCGAGGTTTACACGGATCTCCCGTTCATCTCCACCGATGATGTTGATTTCACCAACTCCCCTTATCTGTGCAAGCTCAGGTTGAATATTGTATTTAACAAGATCGTAGAACTCTGTGGGCGGCATAGCGGCAGTGACTCCGATATTCATCACCGGCAGATCATTTATTGAAATCTTTGATACCATCGGGTCCATTGCCGTTTCAGGCAGCTGATATTCAGCTGCGTCAATTCTTCTCTGTGCATCCAGGATGGCATCATCAATATTTGTGCGTAGTTTCAGGGTAATTACTATGATTGATACACCCTCGTGTGAAAATGATCGGATGTTGTCAATGCCTTCAACTGAAGTTATCGCATCCTCAAGCTTCTTTGTTAAGCTGTTCTCCACTTCGGAAGGTGATGCACCGGGATATATGGTTACAACCGTAAATACCGGTGATGCGAAGTTTGGTGCAAGCTCATAATTGAGGTTCTTATAGCTAGCAAATCCCAGGAATAAAAGTACGGTAAATACTACCACAATAAGAGTGGGGCGGCTGACTGCTATCTTAGTGATATTCATTGTCTTAGCATTTAATGGATTATTGATACTTTAGAACAGTTCACAAGGTTTATCTGGCCTGAAACGACAATTACATCTCCCTCAATTAAACCCTTTTTTACTGTAACATACCTGTCATTGAGTGAGACAGCTTCAATTTTTTTCAGAATAACAGAATCATCATTTACAATAAATACTTCAGGATCCAGTATACTACCCGCAATTGCCCTTCGGGGTATCACTAGTTGCTTTTTGTCCGATTCCATTGTGAAGGTTCCGGTTCCAAACATCCCGGGCCGGATTGTACTGACCGGGTTGTTAACCACTTCGATTTCTGTTGCATACCGTTTAGACAGGTCAGCCCTTGTTTCAATGGCACGAACTTGCCCATGATAATCAATGCCCGTAAAAGGTCCTGCTGTAACCTTTACATTCATGCCCCTGAATACCTGTGTAACCTGCTCGGCGGTCAGCTTCAGGATCAACCTGACCCTTTTCGTTTCGACTATATCAAATAATGGTGTTCCCGGGAATAGAAAAGAGCCTTTCTCTATATACCTTTTTGTTACTATACCGTCGAACGGCGCTTTGAAAAGCGAGTTCCGGTACTGGGTTTCGGCTGTGATTTGTGCTGATCGAGCGTGGAGGTAATTCTGCCTGGCCGACTCTGATTGCTGCATTGTTACGGCATCTCCTTTTGAGAGTTCCTCAAACCGGTGTAAATCCTTTTCAGCCTTGAGGAGGCTGTATTCAGCCAGTTCAACCTGTGATTTAAGAACATTATTATCAGTAAAACCCAATATCTGCCCTGCTTTTATGTAATCTCCGGTCTCTGCATTGACTTCCATTACCCGGCCCTGTGTTTCCGAAATCATTGATATCTCACAGAAAGCCTGGAATGTTCCGTTTTCCGTGAATCGGTCAGATATTACTTTTGATTTTACAGTATCGGTTATAACCGGAACAGTTGTGTTCACTCCCGACACCATCTGTAACTGCTCACTGAAATAGCGTTTATTTGAGATGAGCCTTGCTGTCCCTGCAATCAATAAGATAGTGATTACAGTGATGCTGATCACGATACTTTTTCTTTTCATGGTATTATAATTTTGATGTTTCAGAATTCCAATAATTCGCCCTTTGCTTTTCTGAGATCCAGTTCTGCATTTTTGAACTGGAGTAAAGCATTTAAAAGTGATAGCCTGGCCTCAATCAGGTTAGTTTCTGCAAGTATCAGGTCGGTTAGAGGAATGACCTGCCGGACATAACCATTCACACACATCGTATAACCCTCTTCGGCAGTTTTAATATTCTCTTCCTGGCGCCAAATGATATTGATACTGTTTTTATATTGAGCCAGAGCATCAGAATATTCCTTTGATAAATACTTCCTCGTATTTTCCATGGTATTTTTGAGTTGAATAAGTTCAATTTCATACTGAGCCTTGCTGGAACGCTTTTCAAATCCGTTGAAAATCGGAATGTTTAGTATTAAACCAGCAAATCCGACTTTGTAAAACTTATCTTCACCCCCTTTCAGAAAATCAAAATCATTCCGTTGACCCTGAAAATAGTACTGTGCAGTAGCTGCCAGTGAGGGCAGATACTCCTGCTGTTTCCTCTTCCTTGAAAGATTTGTTATTTCGATTTGTTTTTCAAGCATCAGAATGGACGACCGGTTATTAAGGAATAATGAATCATCGGAAGTTTTCAGATTTCCCGAATTGAGTGAATCAGTCAGGACAATTCGGCTGTTCATATCCAGTCCAATCAGGAAACTCAATAATCCGAGCTGCTGTCTCTGGAGTTGTCTGAGGTTGTCGATCTGAGTCTGAACGTTTGCTTTATTTACAAGAACGGAAGCGTAATCTGCTTTTCTCGCCAGTCCGTTATCGCTCCGGAGGCGTGTTATTTCTGCCAACCGGTCAATGTTTGTCAGATTTATTGAAAGATGCTCAAGTTGCTTCCCGGTACACTTGCACAGATAATAAAGCTGGGATACCTGGTATACAATTTCCTCTTTCTGCTGTATTAATGAAATTGATCCCAGGTTTTCAAACTGTTTTAATAATTTCAGTGAAGTGAAGTAACTCTGGTTGTACAGGATCTGGCTGGCTTTAAAACCGCTGATCCAGTCGAACCTGGTCCCGATTTCAACAGGAATCAGACCAGTTTGTCCGAAGATCTCTCCGGGAACGATCATTTTGGGAATTAAGAAGTTATTGCTTAATGAAGTGAAGCCCTCGAGATGGGGATAGAGTTTGCTTTGAGCCTCTGAAAGCTGGAATTTTCTTTTCTTTTGTTCCCATTCTGAATTCCGGACCTCCACATTCTTCTCAATGGCCAACTGGCATGCCCCTGAAACAGAGAGATATATCGCTGTATCCTGTGCGGAGGCACGAAGGCAGAGGAATGCAAGGATAAGGCTTGTGATGCTTGTAATAATAATTATTTTTCTCATGACTCTTATATTTAAACCGACTGCCCGGTATGTTAAACAATAAAAATAAATACCGACTGCCCGGTATGTTATTTATCAAAAAAATTATGTTTTTATCTGCTCATAAAGTGCATCCCACTGATTTTTTAGTTGCTTAACCATATCCTCCAGGGCTACACCTTGCATAATCATATTTATACCTATTCCGTCGCTCAGATAGATAAACATTTCACCGGTTTTAACATCCGATAAGGGAGTTTTTATTTCACCATTAGAGCGGGCTGTTTTAATTATCTGTACCCAGAATTTCAGTTCAATTTTAAATACTTCCTCTATTTTCCTTCTGTATTCAGGAAATAGTCTGAGAGCATCAAATACAAGAGAAAAGTGATTAATCGTAATATCCCTTTCGTTGAATTCATTCTCAAAGTGCTTGAAATAATGCCTGGTCAGGCGAATTGTGTCGCCGAGATAGTCAATGTAAAATTTCTTAAGGGAATTTTGTGAATATTTGCTGAAATCCCGTGTAAGTTCTTCGTGGAAGAATTCAAGAGACTCAAGAAAGACTTGCTCTTTGCTTTTAAAGTAATGATAAAAAGCCCCTTTTGACATTCCGGTTTTATCAACAAGCTCTTTCATCGTTACCTCTTTGTAACTTTTCTGCAGGAAGAGCCGGGAAGCTATCAATACAATATGTTCTTTAGTACCTGACATAAACCGACCGTTTGGTATGGCAAATATACACAAAATTTTATAAAACAAAAAAATATTGAACTTTTTTTAATTCTCGAGGGATCAGACTTGAATTTCTGACTCAAAAGTCCATGATTGCA
>JALONV010000044.1 GCA_025454755.1 Bacteroidales bacterium
GCAGAATATGCCAACGTACAGCCACATTCAGGAGCACAGGCGAATATGGCGGTTTTTATGGCAATTCTGAAACCGGGAGATACATTCATGGGATTAAATCTTGCCCATGGAGGACATCTTTCTCATGGATCACCAGTCAACTCTTCAGGTATTCTTTACAGGCCGGTTGCTTATGGCGTCAGGGAGGATACCGGGCTTGTGGATTATGATATGATGGAGGAGATTGCACTAAAGGAGAAGCCAAAACTTATTGTTGGCGGCGCGTCAGCTTATTCACGCGAATGGGATTATGAAAGGATGAGAAAGATAGCTGATATGGCCGGCGCCATGCTGATGATTGATATGGCGCATCCGGCAGGGCTTATTGCAGCCGGCTTGCTCAACAATCCGCTTAAATATGCCCATGTTGTGACATCCACAACCCATAAAACACTTCGCGGCCCGAGGGGTGGCATTATCCTCATGGGTAAAGATTTCGTTAATCCATGGGGCATAACCACTCCAAAAGGAGAGGTCAGGATGATGTCATCGCTCCTCAACTCAGCCGTTTTTCCCGGTATTCAGGGAGGTCCGCTGGAACATGTGATTGCTTCAAAGGCAGTCTCATTTGGTGAAGCACTCGAACCTGAATTCAGGGAGTACCAGAAAAGGGTCAGGAACAATGCTGCTGTAATGGCAAAAGCATTCATGGATAAGGGATACAAAGTTGTTTCCAACGGAACAGACAATCACCTGCTTCTTATTGATCTGCGGACAAAATTCCCTGAAATAACCGGAAAGAAAGTTGAAAACACTCTCGTTCTTTCTCACATAACAGTGAATAAGAACATGGTTCCTTTTGACAGCCGCTCTCCCTTCCTCACCTCAGGGCTTAGGATTGGAACACCTGCCATAACCACCAGGGGATTGAAGGAAGAGCATATAGGAGATATCGTGGATCTTATAGATAATGTAATTTCCAATATCGAAAATGAGACTGTTATTAAAAGCACAGGTGAAAAAGTTATTAAGATGATGAAATCTTTTCCTCTGTTTGCAATGTGAAAGAAGCCGTAAACAGACTAATAAATTTCTCTTTTAATAAATTTATTTAACTTTACGTCTGAACTGTATCATATAAATCTAAAATGGGCAATCAAAAACTGATATTCATTGTTGATGACGATCCATTTATTAACATGCTGGTAGTCAAGAGGTTTACCACGCAAGGCTATAAGCTTGAGGCTTTCGAATCAGGTGAAGAGTGCCTTAAATCGTTAAATAAAAACCCGGATCTGATTATTCTTGACTATCTGTTTGTACCGAAGGAGCAGACATTCATGAATGGGATGGAAATATTTGACAGGATAAAAGCACAAAAACCAGGTTTGCCGGTAATAATGCTTTCAGGCCAGGAGAATGGTGAAGTTGTGCTTGAGCTTGCAAGGAAAGGCATAGTCGACTATATAATTAAAGACAACAACCTGCTCGACAATCTTGATACGGCTATCAAAGAGCTGTTCGACAAGTAACGGTCAGAATTATTTCAGCTTGAATTTATACGTAATTGTGCCCTTCTGAACAGGAGGTGCATTTTGATCCGGATCAAATGTTGTTTTAAGAGCTGCTTCCTTTGCAATCCTGTTGAGGTTTTCGTCGAGCGTTGTTGAACCCGGCTTGCCTGTTATAGCCTGTATGACTTTTCCTGCCCTGTCAACGCTGATTTCAACCACAACATTACCCTCAACCTGGTATTCATAGTTAGGTTTCGACAGATTTGGGATGCCCCGGCCTTTCAGATCATAGTCAATGCCCGCGTTGCCTAGCCCACTACCTTTACCGCGGTTCTGGGAAATTGATCCGGTTGAATCTCCCTGGTTTCCCACTCCTCCTTTAATACCTTCACCGGTAGTTGTTGTTCCTGTATTCTGTGCGTTTGCAAATGCATTCTTAGTCCTGTTTGTAATCTCGGTTGTACGCTTCTGATCTGCTTCAATTTTCTGTCTTTCAGCTTCTTCCTTCTCTTTTTGGATCCTTTCAACTTCCAGTTCTTCACGGTGTTTCCTTTCTGCTTCAAGCTCTTCCTGTTTTTTTATTTCTGCTTCAGGATCAACTTTTTTTACTGTCGGAGCATCTTCTGTATCCTGTGTAAGCACTGGTTCTTCGTCAGCAGTTACAGCACTCTCTGATGGCAACGGACAGTTACAGCACTCTCTGATGGCAACGGAGGAGAAGTTTCTTCCTGTACAACAGCGGGAGAAGGCTCAATAAGCTCCGAGCCGGTCTCATCCATGCCGAAATTCACAAGAATACCCTCTTCTGTTTCCGGGGGAGAAGTTGCTGTGAAACCTAAAATCAACAGCAAAGCCAGGACAGCCAGATGAATTATCACTGTTCCGGCTACTCCTTTACCCTTTTCTGATGGAAAGAAGCGGATCCCGTTATTTGGGTGAGGTTGCAATTATCAATTTATAATTGTTCTTCTGTGCAATATTCAGGACTTCGACAACTCTTTCAAAAGGAACACTCTTATCGGCATGAAGCGCAATATATGTTTCCGGTGCGCTTCCAAGCTTTGTTTTTAGTGTTGCCTCCAGCTGTTCGATAGTTTCGACAGGCTGTTGTTCAACATATAATCTCTGGTCGCTGGTTATTGATACTGTTGTCTGAGGTTTGGCAGAGGTTTGTGAATCACCTCTGGGCAAAAGCAGTTTTAGGGCGGTAGGATGAACCAGAGTCGATGTCAGCATAAAGAAAATGAGCAGGTTGAAGACAACATCGGTCATTCCCACCGAGCTGAAGTTTACGCTTATCTTATTTCTCTGAGAGATAGCCATTAGCGTTATTTTTTAACAGGTTCATTTAAAATATCCATGAATTCCGTAAGAGTGGCCTCGAGGTTAAAAACAACCTTTTCAGTTCTGACAACCAGAGTATTGTAAGCAAAATATCCAAGAATCCCGACAATAAGCCCTGCAACAGTTGTAATAAGTGCAGTATAGATTCCACCCGACATCATCGAGACATCGATATTATTTCCGGCTTGCTCCATATTATAGAAAGACTGAACCATTCCTATTACTGTTCCAAGGAATCCAAGCATAGGTTCTGCGCCTGTTATTGTTGCAAGTGTAGGGAAACCTTTTTCGAGTTTTGAGATCTCTAGTTTACCAACGTTTTCTATTGCAGTCTGGATATCCTGGAGAGGCCTTCCAAGCCTGCTGATCCCTTTTTCAACCATTCTTGCAGAGGGGCTGTTTGTTGACTTGCAGAGCGCCATCGCTGCTTCTATTTTGCCTTCATGTATATAATCCTTGATCCTGTCCATGAAGTTCTGATCTTCCCTGGTGGCTTTCCTGATCACATAGTACCTTTCAATGAAGATATATGCGGCTACAAATGACAGCAGGATGATGGGGATCATAACCCATCCGCCTTTTATTGCAAGGTCGAGCAATGTAAGCTTCATCTGGCCTGTTTGCTGGGGAAGAAATACTCCTCCGTTCAGAATGATTTGTGAATATCCCATATTTTTTGTTTAATTATTTCCACGTGCAAAGTTATTAAGAAACGTATTTACCCCTTATTCTATTATAATGGGTTAATAACAATGGTAAAATATTTATTAACTAATTGTAATAGTTTCCAGGGAGATTCCTCACTCCGCTGCGCTTCGTTCGGAATGACATGATTCTTAACTAAATAGGGGGGAGAGGTGGGGGGGGGGGGGGGGGTTAGCGAGGAATCTTCCTGCTGTTCCACAATTTTCATAGATTTATTCCGAGCGTTAGAGAGGAATCTCCCTATTTTTCCGCAATCTTAATCCTTATTCCTCTTTTACTTTTGTCTCCTCTTCCTTCTTCATCTCATTCTTCTCCTTCTTTTTTAAGAGATCGGAAAATTTGTCAAAGTCCTGTTTGAAGAAGATGCCGAATCCCTGGGTGTATGGAGCCTGCTTTCCGGTATAAGGATTGTTGTACCGGTTGAAAACCTTGAATCTGATCCTGTCGGTCAGCTTGTACTCAATGTCAAAATCTCCGGTCAGCTGATCAGTATTGTCCGTGACTCCGCCGATGCCCCTGACATCCAGATTCCCATTAATTACTACCCGGTCATCCAGGAGCTGGGTCGATAGCGCGACCTGGACCTCCTGGTCATTAAATTCTTTTTGTCCCGGGAGATATGTAAATCCAACGTCGAAGTCGTTGCTTATCTGCGAAAGCCAGTTGCTGAGCTGATTTGAGAGCATCTCAGTGGTTGTGACCGCCATTGCCGAGGTCCCTGTGGATGTTGTTGTTGTAAGAGAGGTGCCATAGGACGGATCGGAATAGAAACTGTTCATGACCAGCAGGTAAAGGAACTGCCGGCTGAGTTCTTCTTCGGTGGTTATCACATTTTTCAGATAGGTTCGGGTCTCCTCATCAGCCATCGGAAGGTAGATATTGAAGGCGACAATAGGATTGAAGAGTTTTCCTGTGAGGTCGATCTGGCATTCAACCGGTATCTTCTCAGTAAACTTCTCATCCTTGAGGATCTCATACAGCGAGGCTTTTAGCTTATAGATAGCTTTCATTTCGATTTCGGCATTATCGATATCGCCATTGAAAGTGATTTTTCCGCCCTCCTCCACGCTGAAGGGCTTGTTCATTATGTTTTTAAGTGTGAAGAGATAATCGCCGTCCTCAATTATGTAGTCGCCTGAAATCCTGAATTCACCCTTTTTGTTGAGGCTTATATTAAGGTTTCCTGATCCATGTCCTTTCATGATATCACCTACTTTCGGATCAAAAATAAGCTGTACTTCGGCATCCGGGGTGATTTCAAGATCGAAGTTAAGCTCAATACCCGTTGTTTGAACCGGAGGCGTAACTTCAATCGGGTTGCTCAATTCAGACTGGCTTGCATCGCGACTTACAAAATTTATAAATGAATAATCTGAAATGGTCTCGCTGGAATTAAGAGGGATATAGAACTTAGTATTCTTGCCTGTTTTAGCCCCGACATCAAACGAAAGAGTTCCGGGCACGCTTTTTATTGTTGTAACACCTGTAGCATATGCTGTTCCGTAGAAGAGATCATTATCCTTTGGCCTGGTATTCAGCACCATGGTTTCATTTGTGCTTATCGTCAGGTCGGCCGAATACTCCTTGAAATGCCTGTGATGGACTGCCCCGTTGAGTGTGGCCGGATTGCCTTTTTCATCCGTCACCTTTACATTTCTGAAGATAATATCATTATTCCCGAAACGGATTGAATCATTGATCCTGTATTTTGCCTGCAGGTAATCAATTTTCATAAGCGCATTTTCGGCCATGAGGGCTCCCTTCAGTACCAGCTTTTTTGTTTCCCCGGACAGGTTTACTTTCCCTGAAGCAGTGCCGGTAATTCCTGATGCGAAGATGCTTAACAGAGGATTCAGGGCGTCGATGGGCAGTTTGTCGGCTGTACCAGTGAGATCCAGTTTCTTTAAAGATGGATCATAATAGCCGTCTATAATTAGCATTCTCTTTCCGTCAAGATTGTTGAAGGAGTGTATATCGGCGATCTTCTTTTCATTGTTCCATGCTGAAATTACAGAGAGATCCCCATAGTCGCTTTTAAGCATCGAGAAACCTGAGATTTTAAGGTTGCTCTCAATAAGCGGATTATGGTAGATGTCTGACAGCAGGACATTACCATTAAGTTTACCCTTCATTGAAAGCGATATCCTGTCGGGATTTTTATTTTTTCCGGATGTCAGCGCATTGAGCCATGAAATGTCTATCCCCTTGAATTCAAGGTGCAGTGTATCGGAATTGTCTTCAGAAATTGCGCCATTAACAAGGTAATAGTTCTCCTTGTTGGAGATATACAGATTATTGATAATTAATGAGTTTGTATCTATTTTAATAAGTGAGGGACTTATCTTCCAGAGATTGTTCCTGCTGTATATCCCGGTGGAATCAATATCGATATAAAGCACGGCGTTCCCGGTGCTGGCATCGCTCTTAACGAATCTTGCATCTGCTGTGAAAATCCCGCGGTTAAGGTTCACATCCTTGTTATCCCAGTTAAGCGAGAATTTAAAATAATCAGGTATTGTACTCAGGTCCGCCTTGAATCCTTTCAGCTCAGACTGCCCCATGAGGCTTAGGGAAGAGGTTTTTATACCTGCCTTCAGTTCCGGAGAAAGAAAATTTGCATCGAGTGACATATCGCGGAAAGAAATGCCTTTGAAGCTCAGATTCCTGCTGTTAAGACTTATTTGTAAAATACTGTCTGAGAGAACAGTACCGTTGATTGTACTTTTATCGGCAACCAGCAGTCCGGTACGGAAGAAATTATTGATCTTGTCGGTATTCTTAAGATTGACACTGAATGAGAAATTGTTGAAGTCGGCTTTGTTTGCGTCCCCGGGAGCAGCGAATCTTGATGGCATCATGGAGGACAATACCGATTTAATTACGGTTCCAAGTCCGGAAAAATTGTAGTAGCCTCTTAGATCAGCATCGACATAGTCGGTTCGCAGGCTTATTGCAGGCCGTTCATTCTCATTATAAGTTTTGATCGAGAAGTCATAAAGCTCAAGGATGTTGCCATATTTCCTGAGATTTGAATTAAGAAGCTTTATTTCGCCATCAAGGTTGTCAATGTTAGATCCTTTAAAATTGGCAGTAAGCAGCATTGATAAAGCTGAAGTTGTATCTGATTTGTCAAAGTGGAGTTTGTGCAGATCGGCTTCAGTGAGATTAAGCGTGAAATCAAATTCAGGCAGCTCATTGCTGAAGTCGAACATTCCCAGGATATCGAATTTTATATTTTTATCTGCGATCTTCACATTGCCATCCCAGGTTTTTTCCGTAAAGATCCCAGTGAGTGAGATATTCCTGTATTTATAGTCATTTACTTCAATGCTGTCGATCAGGCCGGTAAGTTTCCCGCTGAATTTTCCGGCAGACCAGACATAACCGTCAACATCAGCCTTCATGCTCAGGTTGCCGAACATTTCGGTATTACCGGTAAGCCAGCCAATGTCAATGCTGCTTCCCCTGACAAGTCCCTTTACCTTGAATTTGTTTTTTTCTTCAGGCCGGAGGGAGATATCGGTGTTGATGGTACCCTCTTTTGTGCGAATGTTGCCATAGGCTACAAAATCTTCAGTGAAGCCGGTAAAGCTGCCATCAAAAGATACACTGCCCAGACTATATACCAATTCAGGCAGTTTGATGGCTTTTTTCCCGTGTATTTCTACTTTCTCAATATCCTTTGCATTTGTCCTCAGGCTGTTGACTCCGATATATATAAATGAGTTCTGAATGTCCGGAAGCCCTGAAATATCAAAATCACACAGGAGTCTTGTAAAATCTCCGTAGGTCATGTCGATATTCCTTCCCCTGAGCTCTGTAAGAGTTCCTGAGACTTTCCCGGAAAGCCATACTGACTGATTAAAATCTTTCGAAACCGGTACGAAGTAACTGAGGTCTGATGATGATACCAGCGATTTGTCGAGCCGTATATCAAGTCTTACATCTTCGATAAAGTTTGAATATCGGGTAATTGTATCTCCAAGAATCCTTACACACGAGAAGTTAAGAATGCTGCTGTCGCAATTTATTATTCCGGAGTGGAAAAGGATATCATTTTTTGCCAATACCACTTTGCTGTCCATCCGGTTCACCTTAAATCCTGACGATTCCCGGAATACAAGATTTAATATGCTGAACGATGTTGTGTCGTCCTGAACCAAAAAATCCTCTATTGTTGTGTTGATGCCTGAGAGACGAAGGTTGTTGAAATCAACCGGGATTCTGTTTGTCTTCTTCACTTGACTGTCGATGAGCGAGAACCTTGCATCGGAAACTTCAATCTGATTTATCCTGATCCCGACGCTGTTTCCCTCGCCGTTTCTCAGCATATCTATATACCACGACAGGCTCATCTCACCAGTTGTATCTGTGATAAATGAGACCACAGGCCTGGTGACCGTGACTTTTCCGAATGTCAACGACCCGGTTTTGAGATCAATATCCCTTATTCCAATTGTTGCCTCCGGTATATAGAAGAGTGTATCGTTATGCTTGTCTTTTATAAGGACATCATTTAGGTTTAACCTGTTGAAAAGGTGGTATTCCATTCTTCCGACTGAAATTGTGGAGTTGATCTTTTCTGACAGATGCCTGGTCATTCTTTGCACAATGAGTGTTTGTATTGCCGGAAAACGGATAACAGAGAAGAGGATTGTGGGAAACACTATGATGATACCCGCAATAACAATAAGGTACTTATATGATTTTTTAATATTTTTGACCATTAATCCGGTAAAAAAATCAGTTATCAAAATAACCTAAAATATACCGAAAAACAAAGTATTGATGGCAGTTACAATTTTAGCAATAGAATCTTCATGCGATGATACATCGGCTGCTGTCATCAGGGATGGATATGTACTTTCAAATCTTATTGCGGGACAGGAAATCCATAGATCTTATGGAGGCGTTGTCCCTGAACTGGCTTCACGCGCTCACCAGGCAAATATTGTTCCGGTTGCCGATCAGGCGATAAAGAGAGCCGGAGTGAGGCTTGAGGAGATCAGTGCCGTTGCATTCACCAGGGGGCCTGGTCTTCTGGGATCGCTTCTCGTCGGTACAAGCTTTGCCAAAGGATTTGCACTGGCCAGAGAGATACCACTGATTGAGGTCAATCATCTTCAGGCTCATGTCCTGGTTCATTTTATTCTTCATGAAGGCAGGGAAGCGAGGATTCCGGAATTCCCTTTTCTCTGCCTGCTGGTATCAGGCGGCCACACCCAGATAATACTTCTCACCAGCCATCTCGAAATGAAGATACTGGGAAACACCATTGATGATGCTGCAGGAGAAGCCTTCGATAAATGCGGCAAAGTGATGGGATTACCGTACCCTGCTGGTCCCGGGATCGATATGCTGGCTTCGGTGGGAAACAAAAAAGCATTTGCCTTTTCAAAACCTTCAATAAAAGGAATCGACTTCAGCTTCAGCGGACTGAAAACAAATTTCCTCTATTTTTTACGGGACAGGCTTAAAGAAGACCCGGATTTTATTGCGAAAAACAAGCCTGATCTGTGCGCATCGCTTCAGCATACGATCATCAGTATCCTTGTATCGAAGCTTGTCAAAGCATCAACAGAGACAGGCATCCGGGAGATAGGAATTGCGGGTGGAGTATCTGCAAACTCAGGACTAAGGGAAGCAGTAGAGCTTGAAGCAGAAAAGCGAAAATGGAATCTTTTTCTGCCGGAGCTGGGCTATACAACCGATAATGCCGCAATGATTGGGATTACCGGTTATTATAAGTATCTTAGGAAAGAATTTACAGGTCAGGATGTTGCGCCTCTGGCAAGGATCTGACATTAGAATAAGGTTAAAATGGTATGCAAGACCCAATCAATTGTTGAAAATTATAATTAATTCATTATTTTTCGGAACAATTATCCCTTAATGAAGGAGCTTAAAATTTCACCGACAAAAAACTCGCCTGATATCACTCTCAGTCCGGATGGCATGATCAGGATCACGGGAAGATCGATCCATGAGAATGTTGCCGAGTTTTTTTCTCCGGTAGAAGAGTGGATTAAGGAATATATTGAGGTTCCGGCTGAGATAACCTGCGTTGATATGAACCTGGAATACTTCAACAGTGCCAGCGCCAAGGTTTTCATTCATCTTCTCGAGCTGCTCAAGCATGTCAACCTTAAGAACAAGAAATTCATCTTCAACTGGTTTTATGAAGAAGGGGATGAGGATATATTCGAGAGGGGAGAGTATTTCTCATCGGTGCTTGACGTACCGTTTAATTTCATAAAGACAGGCTGATCTTCGGGAAACAGGATTTCAGATCAATATGCCAGTATCTGGCTCTTTTCCCTTCCCGCTCCCTTTATCCAGATCTTATTCCTGTAGACTTCCACAATTGCATAACTGGTATTGAATTCCGATTCGACCATACCCTTCATAGTCACAAAATGTATCATGTTGAAATTGCCATAGTTGCCTGCATGATTGTGTCCGTTAAACCAGGCTATGATATTGTGGTAGTTCATCAATAAAGCATTCACCTCCTTGTAGTTTAGAAGATTATGGATGTTCTCAGGATAGACGGGGAAATGGCAGAGAATAAATACATTTTCATTTTTTGCTGTCGCATCATCAAGCTGGATTTTCAGCCAGTCAAGCTGTTTTGCACTGATGCCTCCATTCCAGTCGATGGCATTTACATTGCCCGAATCTTTCAGTACAGCAAGATAATCTTCTGCTTTCTTAATTGCTGCTTTGCTTGTAGATGAATATGTGCTGATCTCATTTCCATTTAGCGCAATGAACCTGAAGTTCATGTGGTCAAAAGAGTAATAGCCCTCTTTAGACGGCATCGCAAGAGGAAGGCGCCTCTTGTAACGGTCATCGACTGAATAGTCATGGTTTCCTGCAAGATTATATACCTGCAGCCCTGAGGAGTCAAGTATATCCAGAACCGGTTTGTAGGACTCATAACCGCGTTGGATAAGATCTCCGAGGTTTAAAATGAAGTTGACCGAATCAGTTTTGAATGAGTTCACTGCTTCCCTGAGCCGGGCTGGTGACAAGCGATAAAACCTGCTGCCTTCCGGGTCGCAATCACAATACTGAACATCAGCGATGACACCGAAAGTAAAAAGAGGCTCCTGGTTCTGTTCACCCGGTCTGCTGTTAACTGTAGTTTTTGAATCAGGCATATCCTGGAACATAAATGTGGCTAACAATAAAGAAATGATCAGTCTCATCTTGTTAATGCATTAAATTATAAAGATAAAAAAATCATTTGATGTTCTTGGTTATATTATAACGACTAGATTTAAAGACTTATTACCCTGACTTCCTCTTTCTTTTCTTAGAGGATTCAATATATTCTTTCAGATATACAAAGGAGATCACGAAGAATACCATTCCAATGAGAAGGAACATTAAGAAAACGAATATTGTGGGATTTTCTGTGTCGGGCAGCGGATGCTTCAGCCTGTAAAAATAACCTGTTACGGTGTAAATAATGATTGCAACAGAAACCAAAAGACCGAAAATGATGGAAGTACCGTCGAGTATCCTTGTTGTCCTGTAGAATTTAGTTCTTTTAAACCTCACGTATGAAGCCCTTGCATATACATTTGCCCTTCTGCGCGACCTGTCCTGCCTGTATTTTCTCCAATCTTCCATTGCCTGTCTGAACGCTGCATCGTTATCGGATATGCGATGATAATTTGAAATGAGGAATTCATATGCTTCAGTAGCATGGATGAAGAGGTCCTTTGCTTCGGGAGAATGATTGATATCGGGATGGTACAGACGTGCTTTCTGCCGGTATGCCTTCTTTATGTCATCAAGAGAAGCATCGGTATTCAGATCAAGAATCCTGAAATATTCAGCGTATGTCATATTAACCTGCAGATAGGCTATATGACAAATGTAGACATTTATTTAACTATTCCCGTAAATCCCATGAACGCAAGTGCCAGGATACCTGCAATAACAAGTGAAAGAGGTACACCTTTCATTCCTTTGGGAACATCGACAAGTTCAAGTTGTTCCCTTATGCCTGCAAGAATTATAAGGGCAAGTCCGAATCCGACTGCTATTGAGGCGCCAAAAACGACTCCTTCGAGAAGATTATAATCTTTTTTAATAACAAGTATTGCAACTCCAAGAACTGCGCAGTTTGTTGTTATGAGAGGAAGGAATATTCCCAGTGCCTGGTAAAGCGGCTGGCTTATCTTTTTCAGGATTATTTCCACCATCTGCACAAGTGCGGCAATTACCAGGATGAAAGTGATGGTCTGCATAAATGCTATCCCCAGTTTATCGAGAACATAAACCTGTATCAGATATGTCACGATGGTTGCAAGCACTATCACGAAGACGACAGCGCCGGCCATCCCGAGCGCGGTATTTACTTTATTCGAGACGCCCAGGAAAGGGCATACTCCAAGATACTGGGCAAGAACAACATTATTTATAAATACGGCTGATATAATAATAAGAATGTATTCCATGACGGTTTCTTTTTATGTTCTTTTTAACCTGTTGATAATAGCAATAAGATATCCGAGAACCCAGAAAGCACCTGGCGCAAGGATAAATACGAGAATGCCATCACCCGAGATGAATTTATACCCGAATATAGAACCGCTTCCGACCATTTCACGGAATGAGCCCATGATCCCGAGGGCCATTGTAAAGCCAAGTCCCATACCGAGCCCGTCGATGAAGGAAGAAAGTACGCTGTTCTTGCTTGCAAACGCTTCTGCACGACCAAGTACAATGCAATTCACGACTATCAGCGGGATAAAGATCCCCAGTGTTTCGTATAGTGATGGAACATAAGCCTGCATCACCAGGTCGACAATAGTCACAAATGATGCGATGATCACAATAAAGGCAGGGATCCTGACTTTATCGGGAATCACACCTGAAAGGAGCGATATGACAACATTGGAGCCAATAAGCACAAACGTCGTTGCAATACCCATTCCCATCCCATTGAGCGCCGAAGATGTCGTCGCGAGTGTGGGACAGGTGCCCAGAACCAGGACCAGGATAGGATTCTCCTTGAAAAATCCTTTAGTAAAGTTCTGCAGTTGACTCATTTCAGACCTCCTTTCTCAAGTGTATTATAAGCACGCTGAACGGCATCGCAGAATGCTCTTGAACTTATTGTTGCAGCAGTGATTGCATCCACCGGCCCTCCGTCCTTCCTGACTTTCAGCTGGAATTCAGAAGGGTTCTTGTCAATGAACTGGTCCTTGAATCCGGGATCTGCCATTTTTGTGCCCAGACCGGGAGTCTCCTTCTGCTGCAGCACCGAGATATTGATTATTGTTCCGTCAGGTTTGAATCCTGCAATAAGATTTATGTACCCGCTGAAACCTTTGTTAGTATAAGTGTTGACAGCATAGCCTACTATTTCGCCATCTTTTTTTGCCGGGAATATATCAAGGCTGTCACCTTCTCCGGTGGCGAGCCTGAACATCTCTTCATCGGGATTATTGTTGAATTCAGGTACAACTTCCCTTATGGCATTCAGCTTCTTGTTCAATGCCGACAACGCGATAGGCTCTTTGGTAAGTTCATAAACAAAACCAAGGCTTGCCGAGGCACCCAGGGATATAAGCGTCAGGGAGAGAACCATGTTCTTGAATGTCGATTCAGTCTTAGCCATTTTTTATAACCTCCCCAAATCTTTTAGGTTTGATATATGCATTCATAAGCGGGACAAATGCGTTCATTATAAGTATTGCAAATGAGACACCTTCAGGATAGGCGCCCCAGACTCTTATTACCACAGTCAGAATCCCGATGCTGCATCCGTAGATTATCATTGCCTTTGGATTCATGGGTGAGGTGACATAATCCGTTGCCATGAATATTGCGCCCAGCAGCACACCTCCTGCAAGAACATGGAACATCGGATCGGCATTTTTTTCAGGATTGATAAGCCACAATATAGCAGTAAAGACCACCATGCTTCCAATAATAGAAACAGGAATATGCCACGTAATTATCTTCCTGACAAGCAGATATACAAAACCAATCAGCAGGGCAACCGCTGCAACCTCACCCAGTGATCCTCCCATATTTCCAAGGAACATCTGTGAGGGTGTGGGTATTTGAGCCATCAGTTGCTGCATGGTTTCGCCATTCTTTAATCCTTCCTTTACTAACGCAAGGGGTGTAGCTCCTGTAACCGCGTCAGTATATCCGGTCGAGAATCCACCTGGAACAGGCCAGCTGGTCATCTGGACAGGAAATGAGATAAGCATGAACACTCTTCCTACTAGAGCCGGGTTAAAGGGATTGTTCCCAAGTCCTCCGAAGGTCATCTTGGCAACCGCAATCGATACAAAAGCCCCAATGACTACTATGAATACCGGCAGGTTCGATGGGACGTTAAAAGCCAGAAGCAGTCCAGTGACAAGAGCTGATCCATCAGTAATTGTGATCGGTTTTTTGATAATGAATCTCTGGATGAGGTATTCAAAAAGAAGACAGGAAGCAACAGATGTGACTGTGACGATAATTGCTCCATAGCCAAAGTAGAAGAGAGATGCCAGAAGTGCCGGTACAAGGGCAATTATCACACCTGTCATCAGTTTCCTGGTTGTCTCTTTCCCGTGTGCGTGGGGTGACGGGGATACATTTAGTAAGTTGCTCATTATGTAACTCTTATTTCTTTACTACTTTCTCTCGTGCCATTCTTATGACAGTCGATTTGCCCAGCCTTATATAATCAAGCAGAGGACGTCCGGCAGGACATGTAAAACTGCATGAGCCGCACTCCATGCAATCTGTTATTCTTTCTTTCTCTGCTCTTTCGAATAATCCTTTCTCTGAGAGTGTCATCAGTAGGTATGGTTCCAGGTTAAGGGCGCATGCTGATACGCATTTCGCGCACCTGATGCACGGTTTTGACTCTGTGCGTTCCGATTCGCTTCGCGGAAACAGGATGATCCCTGAAGTTCCCTTGACAACCGGAACATCGGCACTTGATAATGCTTTTCCCATCATCGGGCCTCCCGATACAATTTTTCCGGTATCCTCAGGCATTCCGCCCGCGGCTTCAATAAGCTTACTGACGGGAGTGCCGGTCCTGACAAAATAGTTTCCTGGCTTAGATACCGTTTTACCTGTTATAGTCACCACCCTTTCGAAGAGCGGTTTATTCTTCTGTACGGCTTCATAAACAGCAAAAGCGGTTCCGACATTGTGTACGACAGTATTTATGTCAAGAGGAAGACGACCGGATGGAACTTCCCTGTTTATCAGCGCTTTAATCAGTTGTTTTTCAGCACCCTGCGGATATTTGACCTTCAGCGGATGGACTGTTATGCCTTTGAATGCGGTAGCCAGCTTTGTCATATGCCCGATAGCATCCCTCTTGTTATTCTCAATGCCTATCATCGCCTTGTTTACGTTAAGTGCTTTCATAAGTATTGAAGCCCCTATGAGCACTTCTTCGCCTCTTTCTAGCATCAGCCTGTGGTCTGAAGTCAGGTATGGTTCACATTCCACCCCATTGATAATAAGTACCTCGCATTTTTTGCCTGCAGGGACAGTCAGCTTTACATGTGATGGGAAAGTGGCTCCTCCCATTCCAACGATGCCCGACTGAAGGCATCTCTTAATAATCTCTTCTGATGAGAGCTTTATTTCAGTGACAATTTCATCGGTTCTGTCAATGGTATCGACCCACTCATCGCCTTCAACATCGATAAAAACGGCAGTCTGCCTGTATCCGGTGGAATCGATCACCGTATCAATCTTATTCACCTTGCCTGAAACCGAAGAATGAATGCATGCTGAAACAAATCCTTTGCTTTCAGCTATCACCTGGCCTGTTTTAACACTGTCGCCTTTGTTTACAATGATGTTCGCCGGAGATCCTATGTGCTGAGAAACAGGTATTGCAACACTCTGCGGAATAGGAAGAACCTGGATAGGGCAGTTTGAAGTAAGTTTGTTTTCGGGTGGATGAACACCTCCTGTGGGAAATGTTTTCAACGCTTTCTATATTATTTATTCGACATCATGGATTAACCGTGGCATTTTCAGCAGGTGCTTCTGCTTTAGGCTTTCTCGGCGGAAAATTTATTTCAAGGATTGAATTGGTAGGACACTCGATCACACATTTCCTGCAGAAGGTGCACTTTGTTGCATCGATGTATGCCAGGTTGTTTTCTATGGTGATTGCGTCAAATTCGCACACCTTGAAACACTTGCTGCAGGCTATGCAGGCAACTTTGCAGGCTCTTCTGGCCGGGCCTCCCTTATCGCAGTTGGAGCATGCAACATATAGTTTGCGTTCTTTCCTGGCCCTCTTGCGGAGTTCAATAAGATGCCGGGGACATGCTTTCACGCAGGCGCCGCAGGATGTGCACTTATCGTCGATTATAACCGGCAATCCTGTAACCGGGTCCATGTGCAAAGCATCGAAGGTGCATGCTCTTTCGCAATCGCCGTATCCCATACATCCAAAGCTGCAATCGGTTTCTCCCAGGTAGAGACTGTGGGCGATGCGGCAATCAGGGACTCCGTCATATTTCGTGGTATGAGGCCGGAATTCAGGTGTCCCGTTGCAGAGAAGAACAGCGACTGTCGGTTCAACCGCAAGAGCTTCCTTGCCCAGAATTTTTGCAGCCTGACCCATCACTTCCGCGCCTCCCACCGGGCAATTAAGTCCTTCGAAAGTCTCTGCTTTCACAAGTGCTTCTGCAAAATTCCTGCATCCTGCAAAACCACAGCCTCCGCAGTTTGCTGCCGGCAGCACGGCCTGCACCTCGTCGATCCGGGGATCTTCAAACACCTTGAATTTCTGTGCAATGAAGTAGAGGATAACTGCTGAAAACAGAGACAGCAGGCTAAGACTTACAACTGTTATAATAATTGTGGAGCTCATTAATCAAGCTTTTATTGTGAATGTGAATTTTTTTCCGATACGGTTTCTGAAAATCCATAGGGCGCCATAATATGGTACCAGCGCTGCGACAGCTATCAGTCCCGATATAAGCTCAGGAACTGACGCAGAAATCAGGATGATGAGCACAGTCAATACCACTATCAGAGGAAGGATATATCCAAGGAAGAGTGCTGCATAACCTGAGGATTGCTTCATGAGTACCGTGACCCTGTCGCCAGGTGAAACATTATAAGAGCCGGTTACATCAATGATCTTCTCCTCCTTTCCTGATAATGTGCATGATCCTTCTGCATGGCATCCTGAACAGGCTGATGCAGACGATATCATCACAGTCACGAAATTATCGCCGGATTCCTTCACTACGCCTTCGTGTTCGATACACTCTAAATTACCTTGTCCGGACATCACTTACCCCTCGAAAAATTAAAGTGTAAATTTATAATTACTCTAAAATGATCTTCTGTTTTTTATCAGTTTTTGGAATATTTGTGTTATTTATTATGATTATAAATAATAATTTCAGCTGATATTGCTCCAGGACTGCTTTTTGCTGAAAAGACGCCTGAGTTCTTTAACAAAAACTGCATTTTCGCTTTTTTCAATAGAAGGATCTTCAGACAGGATATCCTCCGCAATATTCCTTACATATTCAATAAGCTGACCATCCTTGCTAAGGCTGGAGATCTTCAGGTCGAAAGGGATACCGCTCTGCTGGGTACCTTCAATATCACCCGGACCCCTGAGCTGAAGGTCTGTTTCTGCTATTTCAAAACCATCATTGGTTCTGATCATTACCTCGATCCTTGAGATTGCCTCCTTTGAAAGTTTTCCAGAGGTCATAAGGATGCAGTACGACTGGTCAGCGCCTCTGCCAACCCGGCCTCTCAGCTGATGGAGCTGGGAAAGGCCGAAACGTTCGGCACTTTCGACGACCATTACCGTTGCATTCGGAATGTCAACACCTACTTCAATAACAGTGGTAGCTATCAGAAAATGCGCTTTGCCTTCCCTGAAAAGCTTCATTGAAGAATCCTTTATTGCTGGGGTCATCTTGCCATGAACAACGCTGATGCAATATTCAGGAGGAGGGAAAACCCTGGATACTGTATCCCATCCGTCTTCAAGGTCCTTGTAATCCATTTTCTCTGATTCCTTGATGAGCGGATATACAATATATATCTGCCTGCCCTCTGCTATCTGGCTGCGGAGAAATCCGAAAACCTTATTTCTTTCAGAATCAAAGAAGTGCATGGTTTTTATCGGCACTCTTCCCGGAGGAAGCTCATCGATCACTGAAACATCAAGGTCGCCATACAGTGTCATGGCAAGCGTCCTCGGGATGGGAGTGGCAGTCATTACCAGTATATGAGGCGGATTGAGGCTCTTCTGCCACAACCTTGCCCTCTGCTCGACTCCAAATCTGTGCTGTTCATCAATTATTACCAGTCCGAGATTATCGAACCTTACATTCTCTTCGATCAGAGCATGGGTGCCGATCAGAATATTAAGAGATCTGTCGAGCAGCGATTCCCCGATCTCCTTTCTCAGTGATTTCTTAGATGAACCTGTCAGAAGTCTTACCTTGACATTTATCCCGTCAAGCATCTTCGAGATCGTTTCAAAGTGCTGTGCCGCAAGTATTTCTGTCGGAGCCATTATGCATGCCTGGTAACCGTTGTCGATGGCTATGAGCATGCTCATAAGTGCAACAAGGGTTTTTCCGCTTCCAACATCACCCTGGAGCAACCGGTTCATCTGCCTTCCCGATCCAAGATCTTTGCGGATCTCCTTCATCACTCTTTTCTGCGCTTCGGTTAGCCTGAACGGCAGGTTATTGAAGTAGAAGTTATTGAATTTCTCACCAACTGTAGAGAATACAAAACCTTTGAATTTACGGCTTCTGTTAATCTTAAACCTGATAAGGTTAAGCTGGATATAAAAGAGTTCTTCAAACTTCAGACGGTACCTTGCTCTTTCAAGCTCCAGCGGATCAGAGGGGAAATGGATCTTCTGAAGAGACTGATGCAGTTCCATCAGCTTATACTTCTGAGTCATCCATGAAGGCAGGCTTTCCGGCAGGCGGAAGGTCATTTGTTTAATGAGAGTCCCGATGAGTTTGCTGATTGCCTTTGAAGCCAGAAAATGATTCTTAAGGTTCTCAGTTGTGCTGTACTGCGCCTGGAGAGCAGAAGAGATCCTTTCTGCAGCTTTGCTTGCCGCTTCGATCTCAGGATGAATAATGTTGATCACTCCGTTAAAAATGCCTGGTTTGCCGAAGACAATATAATCCGGGCCGGGAGGATAACTTTGTGTGATCCATTTAACACCCTTGAACCATACAAGCTTCAGGGAACCTGTGTCGTCCTGAAACTCAGCCACAAGTCTTTTCCCGGCGCCGCGGCCTTCTGTGGAATACCCTTTTATTGAGCCTTTTAACTGAACGAAAGGGAGCTCAGGATCAAGTTCAGCAATCTTATAAAATTTGGTTCTGTCGATATACTTGTACGGGAAATAATATAGCAGGTCACGGTAAGTGAAGATGCTGAGCTCCTTATTCAAAAGCTCGGCTCTCTTCGGACCGACTCCCGGCAGATAGGTAATGCTGGTATCAAGAAAATCCTGCATAATATCAGCCTGACATGACAGTTAAAAAGATGACCGAAAATACTTATTTTTGCGAACCTTACCTAATAATATTACCGATACCGAAATGAATTTTCCCGGTGCACTGGGTCTGATAAATTACCGTTTGTTTTCGCGCCACCGAAAAGGCCACGGAATTCATGGTCCGTTCATTTTTAAGCTTGTATCGGAGGTTTTCAGGAATAAAATCGATACAGACATTGTCTTAACTATTGAAAACATCCGGAAAAAGAATCTCTCCGACGGAAGTAAAATCAATTTTATTGATCTCGGGGCCGGCTCGTCAAGGATGAGAACGAATTCAAGAAGAGTGTCAGATATTGCAAAATATTCATCAATTCCATGCAAATATGGGATTCTGCTTCACAATATGGCAGCTCATTTCGGCAAGCCGGCTATGATTGAATTCGGAACATCACTGGGAATAAGCACAATGTACCTTGCATCAGGATGCCCCGGAAGCATTGTATATACCATGGAAGGCTGCCCTGAGAGCGCCGGCATTGCAATGGAGAATTTTAAAAAGGCAGATCTTTCAAATATTAAACTGCTGAATGGTTCATTTGATGAGCTTCTTCAGGAAGTCAAAGGCATGGCCGGAACACCCGGTTTGATCTTTATCGACGGGAATCACAGGCAGGAACCGCTGATGAAATACTTCAGCACAATGTCTGAAATTTCAGGTGACGATACTGTGATAATTATTGACGATATACATAGTTCGAAGGAGATGGAAAATGCCTGGGGAAAGATTAAGCAGTTTGATAACATATCATGCACGGTTGACATCTTCAGGATGGGAATGGTTTTCTTCAGGAAGGGAATTGACCATACAGATTACATAATCAGGTATTAACAAAAATTAAGAGATAATTATTCCGTATTTAACTAAATTAATCTAATTTCGACAATTCAAATTTCAGGTGTATGGACAAAGTAATTGAAATTCAAAACATTGTAAAGAACTACCAGGTAGGATCAGTTATTGTAAGAGCATTAAGATCAGTATCTGTTGATATAAAAAGAAATGAATATGTTGCGATCATGGGTCCTTCAGGTTCAGGAAAATCAACTCTTATGAACCTCCTTGGATGTCTCGATACTCCTACGAGCGGAACATATATACTCAATGGAACGGATGTAAGCAAAATGGAAGACGATTTTCTTGCGGAGATAAGGAACAAAGAGATCGGTTTCGTGTTTCAGACCTTCAACCTTCTTCCCCGGTACACAGCTCTTGAGAATGTCACATTGCCATTAATATATGCAGGCATCCAGAAAGCCGACAGGGAAAAGATGGCCATCGAAACCCTGGAGCAGGTAGGGCTGGCAGACAGGATGACACACAAACCAAATGAGCTTTCCGGCGGACAGCGTCAGCGTGTTGCAATTGCCAGGGCACTTGTAAACAAACCTTCAATTATCCTTGCCGACGAACCGACAGGTAACCTCGACAGCAAAACTTCTCTCGACATCATGGGTCTTCTCGATGTAATTCATGATAAGGGGAATACTGTTATTGTTGTGACTCATGAGGAAGATATTGCCAGGCATGCAGCCAGGATAATAAGACTGTTCGATGGCGAAGTCTCAGCGGACATTCCAAACGAAAAATACAAACCGGCATTCCAGTCTCATTAATATCTCTATCTTTCAGGTCAATTTCATAATTGACTTTTATGAAGATCTATACCCGCACCGGCGATGATGGAACAACCTCCCTGTCAGGCGGGAGAAGAGTACCCAAGTTTCATCCGCGCATTGAAGCATATGGATCCGTCGATGAGCTGATATCATGGATCGGTCTTCTCAGAGGGTGCCCCGTGAATAATTCACGGAAGGCGATACTGTTATATATTCAGGACCAGCTTATGATTTGTGCTGCAGCGCTGGCAGCTGATCCCAAAGATGGCAGAGCACCGGTGAAGAGCCCGGATAATAAGTGTACCGCCAGACTGGAGAAAGAGATAGACAAAATGGAAGAGAGGCTTACTCCGCTCAGGAATTTTGTTCTTCCCGGAGGTAATCCTGATGTATCATACTGTCATATAGCAAGATGCGTTTGCAGGAGAACAGAGCGCGCAGTGTTAAAACTAAATGAAACAGAAAAAACTCCCGAAATAATCATCAAATTCCTCAACCGGCTTTCAGATTATTTATTCGTCCTTTCCCGCAAATTGAGTTCAGACCTTGATAATGAGGAGATTAAGTGGCCTGTTTAGCCGGTTAAAATTCTTTAAAAAAGGTATTGTTTTAGAATTAAAATAATATATATATTTGCAGACTTTGAAAAACGGAATTTCTAAAAAGCAAATATGTATTGGACACTTGAATTAGCATCAAAACTTGAGGACGCTCCCTGGCCTGCAACCAAGGATGAACTCATCGACTTTGCAATCAGGTCAGGTGCTCCCATGGAAGTTATTGAAAACCTTCAGGAAATTGAAGATGAAGGCGATATATATGAAAGCATTGAAGATATATGGCC
>JALONV010000115.1 GCA_025454755.1 Bacteroidales bacterium
ACAGGAAGGAAGATATAAGTCCTGATGTGCTGGTTGAGTTTATTTTAAACTATGGTGACATTGAGGCTGTTAAAGGCCTTATATCACTTTACGGGATTGAAAAGGTTGCGGAAATATTCTTTAACTCGATAAATCTGAGCGAAAGGAGGAAAGGCAATTATCATGAACTGACACTGAATTATTTCACATTATTATTCTCTAAATATGCACACGGAAATATTATCCGGAAAACAGAATGAGCTTCTTCCGTATTTAAAGGTTTTTAAAAGGAAATTCTATATGGTGGGAGGAACAGCTATTGCCCTGCATCTGGGACATAGGAGATCAATTGATTTTGACCTTTTCTGTAGAAATGATATAAACAAGAAAGATATAAGAAAAAAGCTTGAGGCTATCCCTTTCAGAATTGTAAAACTCTTCGAGGATACTGACCAGATTCACTTTATAATTAATGATATCAAGGTTACTTTCTTTAATTATACTTTTGAAATAGAACATCCTTTAAGTCTGGAGCAATACATATCTTATCCTTCGCTTTTATCCCTGGCATCAATGAAAGCATATGCTTTGGGACGAAGAGCTAAATGGAAAGATTATGTAGATCTATATTTTATCCTGAAGGACTATTACTCTGTTGAGGAGATAAGCAAAGAGGCTCTCAGGAATTTCGGTCAGTTATATTCGGAAAAACTTTTTAGGGAACAGCTTGCATTTCATAAAGATATAGACTATTCAGAGCCGGTTGAATATCTTATACCTGAGCCATCGCAAAATGAAATTAAGGAGTTCCTGACCATCAAAGCCCTGGATCTGGGATTTAATTAATTGTTGTAGTTCAAGACACTGAAGCAACAATCAGGCATAAAAACAGGTCTTATAAAATATCCTGCAAATCACTTTTTATGAAATCCGGATACTGGTTCCTCGCAGCAGCAGCTTTATTTATACTCTCTTTCAATTCTTCAGCACAAATAGTAGAGCCTGATAATGCACGTAAGATCGCCGGAATCACTTTTTCTGAACTGTGTAAGGGAGGAGATGCTGGAACAATAACAGGAGATTCGGTGATCTATGACAGTCTGAACCAGCCTCTTATTTACATTTTTAATGAAAGCAAGGGAGGTTTCATTATTATTTCTGCAGATAAAAGATCATTTCCTCTTCTCGGCTGGTCAGAATCTGGACATTCTGATCCCGGTTTTTCAAAGATGCCTCCTGCCCTGAAGGAAATGATTTACAATTGGGCAGATCAGATTAATTTCATCCGGAAAAATGACCTGTCTCCGACACCGGCTGCAGCAGAAATGTGGAAAAAAATGGAGAGCGGGGAATTTGCAGGATTGTCGGGAAGCAAGGATGTCGTTCCACTTTTGCTGACAAAATGGAACCAGGGTTGCGGATACAACTCTCTGTGCCCTGTCGATGCCAGCGGATCTTGCGGACATGCTTACACAGGTTGTGTCGCAACGGCGATGGCACAGGTGATAAGATATAATGAACACCCCATTACCGGGATCGGTAGTAAATGCTATACTTCGGGCTGGTACGGTGAACTTTGTGCCGTTTTCTCAGATGGCATTTACGATTATGCAGCAATGTCGAATGCCAGTGGTAATACTCCTGTTGCAAAGCTTATGTACCATTGCGGTGTATCCGTATCAATGAACTACGGCCCCTCAAGCTCAGGTGCATATTCCGGAGCTGTGGCTACTGCCATGCGCACATATTTCGACTATACAAACGGACTGATCCTGAGCAAGGGAAGCTATCCGGAAGAGGGTTGGGCAAATATCCTGAAGAGCGAACTGGAGCATAACAGACCATTGTATTACAGCGGTTCCGGCACGAGTGGTCATGCTTTTGTTCTTGACGGATACGAAGCCACAAGCCATTTCCATGTCAACTGGGGATGGGGCGGCTCTTACAACGGATATTTTTACCTGACCGCTTTGAATCCGGGTAGCATGGACTTTACATCAGGTCAGCAGGCGATAGCCGGCATGATACCAACCGCAGAATTCACAGGTCTTGATTTCTCTTCAGCTGTAAGTCTGGGGTGCAAAACACCTGTTTCAGGCAACCTTTCAACAGGGACCAACTATGTGAATTACTATAAGAATATCTATCCTGCCGCAATCGGGAAAGAACTGGTATACACTTTTACAACTACACTTCCGGGAAGGATACGCATAAAAATAACCGACCAGTCGGAACCGGTCTATACCTTCCTGCTCAACTATGCCAATAAAGATTCACTTGTAAACTACGGATCAAACGGACTAACTGTTGACAATACCAGTCCGGGTACTTATTATGTTGTGGTTGAGAGCCAGAATTATTCGGAACCTTCATTTACAATAGAGGTTATATGCCCTACAATGGACGCAGATCTGGATATATCATCTGCGTCTGTCATTCCGCAGTTTATTCAATCGCTTCAGGCAAATGTCTCATTCAGTTCCACTGTTAAGAATATTGGTAAAACAGCTTCAGCTTCAGCCGTAATGGAGTACTATCTTTCTCCTGATAATATATTTGATTATGGATCGGATACACTGCTCGGAAGCCAGGTCATCCCTTCTCTTGATCCGGGTAATAAAGCATTCCTGCATTCAAACATTACAATGCCTGATAACCTTAATCCCGGCGGACGTTTTATAATTTTCGTTGCCGACAGGGAAAATGTAATTCCTGAAACAGATGATGAGAACACTTATTATTATGGAGTAACCGTTCCTGAACCCGGAAAGATTGATTGCTCATCCTCAGTCAGCCTTTCTGACGCAGACTGGCACTATGGTAACACAATGTCGGACGGGATTAACAAGATTGAAGAGTACTCTATGGCATGGGAAATGACCGGTCCGGAGGTTGTGCATACATTCACTCCATCATTTAACGGAATGGTTGAAATATCATTTGTTGATAAAAGTCCCGGAATGCTCTATGCAATGATTATGCCCGTATGTAATGAAAATACGGTTGAAAGAAGCCTGAGGATCTATAATATTACCGATACTCTCATTTCAGAAGAGTTTTATGTTGTCGCAGGTGTGCAATACTATCTCGTGGTTGACGGACAGAATGAAGCATCCGGAGATTACGGATTGAAGATAGAGCTGCCGGAAGAGTGTCCTTCAATAAAAGTAGAACACTGGGGTAGTCTGGACCATTGTGATGGCGATTCCTGGCCTGGATTTTATACTTTCTGGGGTCATGATAATTACCAATGGTACAAGGATGACATATCGATACCCGGGGCGACCAGCTCAAGTTACACGACATCTTCCCCGGGAACATACCTTGTTAAGATCGCTGAGAATGGTTGTACCGGAAGTTCAGTGCCGGTAGTTGTAAGGTCTGATCCGCGTCCTGATACTGCCAGGATAGTAAGCCTGGATGTCACAACTTTCTGTCATGGCTCTTCTGTTACATTAAAGCTCGATAACAGTGTTTCGTATCCTCTGCACTGGGCAAAGGATGATGTTCTGATATCGGGAGCTGAAGGTAGCAACTATTCTGCCTTTGAGACAGGATCGTATTCGCTTTATACCGTCAATGGGGCCTGCAGGGTAAAATCTGAAAATAGTATAAGTGTGACACTCCTTGATCCTCCTGTCGATATCGGAGACTCAATTCCTGTTCCTTCGGATAAGATAAGGTTTTATTGTCCTTTCAATACCGGCAGCAATACTTTGGGAGGCGGTGAAAAATTCTCGATGATCGGGTGGGACTATCAGCCGGTCGACGACAGGTTCGGCAATTTCTGGAAAGCAAGATACCTGATGGGCGACGATGAAAAGTTATACTGGTCTGATTACGATACTATTCCTGAAGATTTCACTCTGGCTTTGTGGATCAGAACCACTACCAACAGCGGGGGAGTAGTCGCCGGATTTTTCAACAATACCTATGGCCCCACAAAAATGGAAGCCATCCTTTACATGTCAGATAACGGAAAGCTGCATTTCCGGCTTAGCAACGGAGGTACTCCGGCTGATATCTCCAGTTCGGCATCTTATAATGACGGGTCATGGCATTATGTGATGATACAGCATGATGGTGCCATGACTCTGGAGGTCGACGATGGAGTCGAAAAGATCACTTCTGCCGGGCCTTTCACCAAAGAGAATTTTCAGGGTTACTGGATCTTTGGAGGTCCTGATCTCCCCTCCGGTGTGACACCTGTGCCGTCTTCAAAATTCTACCGCGGATCAATTGATGATATACTTTGTCTTGATGAAGCAAATGAATATACAACGCCGTATATGGTCAGGAGGCCAAAGCTGAAAGTTTCGCTTACGGATGCTCCGCCTTCATGCGTCCCTGCAAGCATCCTTCTTGGCATGCCATTCTCCCAGAAGGGGATTGAGTACAAAGTATGGGACGACACAAGATCCTTGTGGGCTCCGGTTACAGCAGTGGGTGACGGAGGCGACATTCAGTTCGGAGGAGCTGAGGTTGTGCTCGGCACAAATGAATTCCAGGTCGTGGCAAAAAATCCGGTCACAGGTTGTGAATCGGTGCTGGATACTATAATTATTGTTCAACCCTTATCAGTTTGCACTCTGATGCCAGATAATCTCACTGATACAGAGCTGAAAATCTATCCGGTACCAGCAAAGGAGATTCTCTATTTTGAATCAGGCTGCCTTGTTGAAGAAATCAGGATATTTGATCCGGAGGGGAAGCTTGTGTACATGTCCGCTCCATGCAGCAGTTCTTTTAATATAAATGTACAGGGATTTGCCCGGTCAGCTTATCTTTATTGCCTGAAATGTGCCGGGAATAAAATTTTAAGCGGAAAGATAATCATACTTTAATACCAGGATTTCAGGTATCAGCTCTTATTTAAGAAGTCTTCCCTTATCGGACTGAAATTGTCTATCAACCTTACAAAACCGCTTATATTCTGGATACAATGAGGAACTCCCGGGGGAACTGTGAAGAGATCACCTTTCGTCAGATGGTGCTTCTCATCGCCAATGAAGAAATAGAGCTCGCCTTCAGCAACATAAGTTATCTGCTCATGGGGATGGCTGTGAGGTTTGTCAGGTTCCGGAGCAGGGCCGTTAAAAAAATCGCAGACCACAGTCATTATCTTTTCAAGGTTTACAATCCTTCTTTCAAAAACAGGAGATAGTTTTTCAGTCCTGGTCTGGCTCTCTAAATATACTGGCATGGCAATCAGGGTTAATTTAGAATATAAAAGTAATAAAGTTAAGGATTTGAAAGTTGAAGAATATTCAGATGAAAATAATATATTTGGGAAGAAGACCGAAGACGGAAGATTGACGAACGAAGTTTGAGGAGCAAAGCGACGAAATCCCGAGAACGAAGTGAATCGGGAGAGGAACCGGAGCGAAGCGGAGCTCGGCGAAGCCATCAGTTTTATCGGTTTCCCTTTTATCATGCAACACGGAGAAGCCTATTGAAAAAGTTATAGACGAATCACTTGCCTTTTCGATGCAACAATATGAGCTGATGTATAAAGTGATGAAAGAGAAGCCTGACCTTTTGCCCAGGACTATCGACACAACAGGAACCCTTGTTACATCAAAATCATCATGGTGGTGCAGTGGATTCTTTCCGGGGAGCCTCTGGTACCTCTATGAATTTTCTGGCGATGAGAATTTCAGGGCTGCCGCTGTTGATATTACATCGAGGATAGAAAAGGAGAGGAACAATACCGGCACTCATGATCTCGGGTTCATGCTCTATTGCAGCTTTGGTAACGGACTCAGGATTTCAAATGAAGAGGGCTATTCCAACGTGCTTATGACAGGAGCTCACTCTCTGGCCACACGTTACAGGCCTGAGATAGGTTGTATCCAGTCGTGGAACAGCAGGATAGGCTGGCAATGCCCGGTAATAATCGATAATATGATGAACCTCGAATTCCTTATGTGGGCATTCAGGCACTCAGGCGATTCATCGTTCTATAATATTTGCGTAACCCATTCGGATACAACTATTAATAACCATTTCAGACATGATTACAGTTCTTATCATGTAGTATCATATGATACTATCACGGGCAGGGTTGAAAAGAAGCAGACACACCAGGGATATTCCGACGAATCTGCGTGGGCACGAGGTCAGAGCTGGGGACTTTACGGATATACAGTCATGTATCGCGAGACTGGTTTGCAGAGATATCTCGATCAGGCTCTCCATATAGCCGATTTCATGATAAATCACCCGAATATGCCTGAAGATATGATCCCTTACTGGGATTTTAACGCGCCTGACATCCCTGATGCAAAGCGTGATGCATCGGCAGGTGCAGTTATGGCATCGGCACTGATAGAACTGAGCGGAATGGTCGATTCCGTAAAGGGGCAGAGTTATCTGAAGGTCGCAGAAAAGCAGATCAGGACTCTTTCATCACCTGAATATCTTGCGAAACAGGGTGAGAACGGGAATTTTATACTTAAGCACAGTGTTGGTTCAATACCGGGTAAAAGCGAGGTTGATGTACCGCTGACGTATGCCGACTATTATTTTATCGAAGCTTTGCTGAGGTACAGGAAATTGATATAAGAATCAGAAGTCTATCATAGCCTTAATCACCCCGTCCCTGTAATCGGCAACCAGGTCGAAAGCTTCTTCTGTATTATCAAACGGGAAACGGTGTGTGACCATATTCCCTGCATCGACCATCCCATTGTGCATCAGTTCAATAGCTTCTTCCGTGCAGTCTACCTGCCTTCGTATGAACTGAATCATTATTTCGCGCCGGCGGGTGTTTTCAACGTTGAGCATCCAGTTGTCAAACTCAGGTATGCCCACAACCATTATTCTTCCTCCCGGCTTCATTATGTCAACTGCCTGGTCGAGAGCCTCCTGCTGACCACAGCATTCAAAAACAACATCAAGCCCCAGTGGCTCTTTCTGCTTTATCTTTTCTACTATATTCTCATTCAACGGATTGCCTGTATAATCTGCTTTTTCTTTCGATGCCATAGCCAGCCTCTCATCAATCTTGTCAGTGACATAAATTGCGCTGACATTCTTTGTTTTTGCAGCCAGCATTACACTCAGGCCTATCGGTCCGAATCCAAGGATCCCTATTTTCAGTCCCTTGATATTCCCGGCTTTTTTCACAGAATAAACGCCTATTGCCAGAGGCTCGGAGATTGAGCCATGATCGGGAGTAAGCTTCCCGGGCAATGGGAAACAACAGTGTTCCGGCATTACAATAAATTCGGAGAGACAGCCTTCTGCCTGGTTCGGACATCCCAGGAATCTGAGCTTCCTGCAGGTATGGCTTCTTCCTGACAGGCACTGGTCGCAGTTGCCACAGGGCATGGCAGGCTCAATGGCAACAACATCTCCCGGCCTGACACTTTTAACAGCAGCACCGGTCTGAACCACAACACCTGCACCCTCATGTCCAAGGGTGAAGGGGAATGTCACCTTCTGGGAACCTATATTGCCCTGTGTGAAATAATGGATATCCGATCCACAGATCCCAACGACCGACATTTTAATCTTAACATCATCAGGATTTTTCATTTCCGGGGCAGGCACTTCCATCATTTCCATCTTCCTGATACCGGTAAGCATCATTGCTTTCATTAGGCTTCAATTTTTTTAAAACAAATATACAGATATCTTAAAAATAAAACCTTTGTATTACTTTGTGAGACTAATACCCCCTTTTCCGTTCCACCTGAGTTGGAGACTGGAATACTCCTTCCCCCTTGGCGGAAAGTTGGGATGGGGGTAATTTGAATTAAAAAAGGAAAGAGTGTATCTTTAAATTTTTACCACAAGGTGCTCAAAAGTTAACTCAAAGGCTCACGAAGGGAGAAAATTCAATGAGAAAAATATATGGAATAGGGGAAACTGTTTATGACATCATTTTCAAGGATGGTGTGCCACAGGCTGCAAAACCGGGAGGATCGGTGCTTAATGCTATGATTTCTCTCGGTCGGATTGGCCTTCCTGTCTCATTCATAAGTGAGTATGGCAATGATGATGTGGGTTCGCTGATTGACAGCTTTCTTAATTCCAACGGTGTAAATACTTCCCACGCGTATCGTTACAGAGATGCGAATACCTCGCTGGCTCTGGCATTTCTGAATGAGAAGAATGATGCCCATTATACTTTTTACAAGGATTTTCCAGGGAGAAGACTTGATATTGAATTCCCCCGGGTAAACCAGAAAGATATTGTCCTTTGCGGTTCTTTTTATGCAGTCTGGGCTGAGATAAGATCAAAATTCAGAGGGTTTATTAAAAGTGCCTCTGAAAATGGAGCTCTAATTCTTTATGATCCGAATTTCAGGAAGTCGCATGTTTCGGAGATTGAAAAGCTGAGGCCTCTCATTCTAGAAAACATAGAGATAGCAGGAATCGTTAGGGGTTCGGATGAAGACTTCCGGAATATTTTCGACGCCGGAGATGCTGACGAAGCCTGGGATTCCATAAAGGATTATTGCAGATGCCTCGTTTATACAGCGAATGAGGACGGGGTGTTCGTAAGGACAGAAACATTTTCAGGCAGTTTCCCGGTCAGGAAGATTAAACCGGTAAGCACCATCGGTGCAGGTGATAATTTCAATGCCGGTATGGTTGCTGCCATATATAATAATGGTATAACCAGGGATGAACTCTCCAGGATAGGAGAGGAGCAGTGGAGTAAAATTATCTCTTCAGGGGTGGAGTTTGCTACCGAGGTTTGCCTGAGCTATGAAAATTATATCTCAAAAGAATTCGCAACCAAATTCAAAGCAGGCTCCTAAAACTTCTTGAAGCTTGCCCCCTGCCACCTAAAGGGGGTTCAAAACCAATTACTTATGTTGTTTAGTATTGGGTTTTAGCCCCCCTTCAGGGGGGATGGGGGGTCAGATTGGTTTTGCGTTAGCCAGCAAATACTTTTCAGCCTCCAGAGACCAGATATAGTCGTTTTTTGCAACAATTTCATGCAATTCTGCGTATAATCTATTATCCACTCCCTTTTCCTTAAGCTTATAGAGAGATACCAGCGGCATTGATATATTGGTATAGATAAGCTTTTTACCGCCGGGAATCTGGGGAAGATTCAAAGTTGTCTCCACAACGGCATCAAGCCCTCCCACGTGGGTAATCATCACTGCAGGATTTATCTTCCCTTCCCCCATCAGCTGAAGTGATTCACGCATATCGTCGGTATTGCCGCCTGATGTTCCTACTAAATGGGTGAAAGCATAATGCACGTTGTAGAAATTAAATTCAGCCCTGAATTCAGGATTTGTCGGACCGGCAAAGAAATTAAGGCATCCGTCGAAGCCAAGGATAGCATCTCCCTGCTCAACAACCGGTTTTACGGGTGCAAAAATGAAGACATCGTCATATCCTGTACCACCGGTAAGATCTCTTAAATGTTTCACGGGATCTTCCACTTTGGCCGTGTTTACATATACTAATTTTACTCCCTCTTTCTTTGCATGTTCAGGGGTAAAAAGGCATGCAGCCCTTGAAAGACGGCTGTCGTCTATATCGGTAACTACCAGCAGACCGGGTTTCCTTTCGTTGTGAAGTGCATAATCAATTGCTCCCAGGCCCATGGGGCCGACACCTGCAAGTATTGCCATATTTCCTCCCCTTCGTATACCCATCTCATGGTTATATGTTCCCGGGGGGATATGATAGCTTGCATGAAACGCCCCTACAATGCATGACATGGGTTCTGAAAGTGAAGCCGGGAAAAATGCTTCTCCGTCATACTGAAGAAGACAATCTGCCTCCATTACAATATTCGGGATAATGATGTGAGTCGCATCGCCTCCGATATAACGGAAGGAGTAACCAGGGGCATCAAGTGATCCGGTTTGTGCCATGGCCGGCTGAATGGAAAATTTCTGTCCCTTCCGGAACTTATGCTGCCATTTTTTTCCCACCTCCAGGATGACACCTGCAAATTCGTGTCCAATCAATGTAGGATTGATATGAATATCATCCGGAACGCGTTTATGATCGGAGCCCTGCAGTGCAGCCTTGTGCGACGACATGCAGATGCTGTCGGAGATCACCTGCGCAAGTATCTCATCGTCCTTTATCTCAGGAAGCTCAAATTCTTCAAGCCTGAGATCCTTCTTTCCATATATTCTTACTGCCTTTGTTCTCATTCTCAACTAATTCTATTATTACTACTGTCATTGCGAGCGAAGCGAAGCAATCTTTAAACCCACCCCAACCCCTCCCAGGAGGGGATTAGCCCTGAGGACTGTCATTGCGTGCGAAGCGAAGCAATCTTTCTTCCCGACGCCTGACGCCCGACGCCTGACGCCCGACGCCTGACGCCCGACGCCTGACGCCCCTGATCCACAATATATAAAAGCGCTTTCATAACATCCTCCAGTCTGCAGCCTCTTTTCATTGGCACCTGTTCCTCATAAAATTTTCTGACATCATCAATTGTTTTGGCGCCGGGAACTTTTCCTGTTTTCAGGTATTGTACAAATAATCCGTTCTGGGGATCGGACCACAGCGAACCCTCATAGAAATTACCCGGACAGATGGAGTTTACTTTAATCCTGAAGGGAGCAAGCTCCATTGCAAATGACTGTGTGAGCCCTATGCCTCCGAATTTTGCTCCGGCATAGGCAAAGTTCCGGTTGCTACCGCGAAGTCCCGACTTGGAGTTTATCTGTACGATATCCGAAAAATATTCAGGTTTTTCCTGGTTCTGAAGCTTCATTACTTCAGAAGCATACTTGGCACAATAGTAGTAGCCGTTGTAATTGATCTGCGTGGTTTTTGAAAAGAGATCAGGGTCCATTTCATCGAGGCCTCCGGCCCACAATACTCCGGCATTGCTGATGAAGATATCGAGTCCACCGAACTGACTAACTGTGGCAGAAACGAGCTCTTTCACCGAGCCAGGATCAGAAACATCGGTTTTGACAAAGAGAGCCCTTCCTGAAGATCTCTCCCTGTTCAGATTGTTCACAAAAGACTCTCCTGATTCAGTATTGACATCGGCAACCACAACATTGAGCTTCATTTTATAAAGAGCTTCTGCTATGCCGGCCCCGAATCCCTGTGCTCCGCCGGTGACCACAGCTATTTTTCCGGCGAGTTTATTTTCACCGCCCGCCGGTTTCGCAATCTTCCTGCGGTAATTTTCCACCTCCCACTGGTCGATGAATGAAACCTGTTCAGGTGTCAGAAATTTTATTCCCCCGCACTGAAGAGCGTAATGACTGATGCTGATGAGGTCCTCAAAAACATCAAGAACCGACTCTGCTGCAGAATAGCTTTCGTCGATTGCAAATATCCCCATATCCTTTATGACTATAACTTTTGGTGTATAGCCGAATTCGTTCCTGAATCGCGGCAGTTGAGTCTTTATTGAATCGAGGATCCTCTCGGCAGTAGTCGATTGATCGACATACAGATATCTGGTTTTGCAATAGACAATAATGTCAGGAGTGAGCGGGTGTGAGATCTTATGATACTCCTGCTGGCTTGAATAATATTTTGATATCAGTGAATTGTGGCGATACCTGATCACTTTTGGCTTGTCTTCTGTAAAGAGCATTCTTAACCCTGGCAGAACCTTATTCATTACAGGATTATATGGAAGCGTTTCCACTCCTGTTATTACGGGTATCTGTTTTTCAATGGTCCTTATTATGTCGCTGTAACTATTCCTTACCTCATCTGAAGTATCGGCGCCGACGAAGACCCCATGGTTCTCAAGGAAGATTATCTTCGGATCATTGCCATTTTTTTCACGGTATTCGACGATCTCCTTTTCAAGCTTCTTGAAAAGAGTGTATCCCGGATCAGTATAGGGGACAAAGAGTACACTGTCGCCAAAAAGCTGACTGGTAAGGTTTTTAGCATTCCTGCTGCAGAGTATCCCGTTAATCAGGGTAGGATGGAGGTGAACAACAAACCGGTACCGGATCATCTCATGGAGAGACGTCTCAACTGATGGTCTTTTATTCTTTGACGGATCTATTATGCTCTTATTAAGATCTTTTTTAACCTGATCTTCTCTTGCAACAGCATCTTCAGGGTAGCTTTTCAGAGCTATCTCCTGAAGCTTGCTTCGGTCGAGTGCAACAAGACCCTCTTCTGTAAGCTGAGCCAGAGGTTCCCCGCTGGCTTTTACCCAGATGGTATCATCATTCTTGAAAGATGTATTCCCTCCGCCGGCAATTACGAAATTTTTATCGGCTCCGTAATACCTTGATATTTCGATCAGTTCCTTTAAATCCTGATTCATTTTATCGTTTGTTTAAATAATATTCAATTACCATCCTGCCGATCTGTACCATTTCATCTCTCTGATCTTTGCTGGGATCTCCGTTTGAGAGTACATAGCCCTGTCGCTGATGAGCCCTGAGATACTGATGTGCAGCAACAACACAGGCTCCTTCCCATGAGATCTTCCTGAGAGATTCATCAAGAGGAACGGATCCCCGTGCTGTAACAGTCAGAGGGGTCAGCTCCGGAGTATTATGTTCCGTACCCAGGAGAACTACAAATCCATCCTCATAGAAGAATCTGACAAATTTTTCAAGAATTGAATGGTCGTTTCGTCCCGGGATCAATTCTATGCAACCGACTCCCAGGGAAGTAAGTTTCTTATGAAGTTTTTCAGCGTCTGCTTCAGATTCTGTGCATTTCCCCGAAGGATCATCAAGCAGTACTGGATAACAGGGGATGCCTCCTGCATCAGTTATTATCTTAATTATCTTCCTGAGGGGCAGGAATGAGCCTTCATTTTCAGGGACGAAAGCGGCTCCTCCTGCTTTCAGGAGATTGGAGCGAATCTCGTTCTCGAGCTGAACCGGATCTGACATACCTCCTTTTGATTTCTTACCGCCATACAATGCTTCTATAAATCCGACCTGTTCTTCCGGTGTTCTGAAATTCTCTTCAGCCAGTTGCCGCAAAGCCTTTGCCAGATGACGTTCACGAACAAGATCTTTTGCAAATCTGCTCTTTACATCATCATAACCAAGTATTAATGAAGGACTAACTTGAGTGATCAGGCTGTTAAGCTTCTCAATCATTGCTCTTATCTGTGACTGGCTCTCGGTGATCATTTTCTTCATCTGCCTTCTGCTTCTCCATCCGGGGTGGAATGGTGTGTCAAGACCTTTCCCGCTGAAATAGATACGGCCGGGATTATTCGGATCGTTTATCCTTATGCCGTTCATTTGTTCTTCTTTTAAAAGGCCGATAAATTCAATATTGAAAAGGGGGAAAATATTATTGTTAAGGCATCCTGCACTGAACTCATCATAGCCGTCAGTTACATAGAAATCACTGATGCCGAGTACGGCAATATTCTCATCCTTTGCCATCGAAAAAGCCGTGTCAAGCTTGTCGAATGCGCTGAATGAATATGGTGTATGAATATGTCCGTTAACCTCTCTGTACTCAGGAACCGGAGCTCCTTCCATACTTTTCTGGATCTTATCGAGCCATGGTAGGGTTGAAAAGAAGTTTTTCTTCACATTTTCAGATTTTAGTATCAATGGTGAATCCGGAAAGATAATGATTGATCCTGCTTATTTCATCAGCTGAAAGCCTGAATATTGACACACCGGCATCTGAATCGGCCAGAACACCATCCATATCAAAAAGTACGCCCCTGATCATCTGAAGAGCGTGTCAAGTTGGCGCAATTGTGAAGGGCTGAGACTCTTTTTTTTGCCGGTCAGTTCAACAATCAGTGTCATTTTTGCTGCATTTTCCAGAACCTCCAGCTTGTCGAAGGCACTCAGGAGTGTTTTTCCTGTGGTGAGGATGCCATGATTTTCGAGAAGAAGAACGTCAGAATCAGCTGAGTTTTCAGCAGTAACCTCTGCAAGTTCTGGTGATCCCATAAGTGCATAAGGGACAAACCTGGGTTCGCCGCAGATAGCCCTTGCTTCGGCAGTGAGGCTGGTGTTTATTGTACATTTCATTGCGGTAAATGAAGATGCAAAAACAGGATGAGCATGCACGATGGCCAGAACTTCGCTTTTCTTTTTATAAATGCCAAGATGAAGTGCCGCCTCTATCGATGGTTTGAGGCCGGGAGTAAGGTTTTCACCGAGAATGGACAATATTCCCACCTCTCTCCATTTCATGCGTCCCTTGTCGGTGGCTGAAGGTGTTATCACGATTATTTCTTCGGAGACTTTCAGGCTGATGTTGCCTCCGGAAGTTGTTGTCAGCCCATGCCTGTAAAGACGGCGCATGAAGCGGGCGACCTCTTTGCGTTGCTTTTTATATCTGTTTATTTCTTTCATACTTATGGTACTTTATCAGGATGGTTCTGGGTACTGGGTCCTTGGTCTTCGGTTCTGGGTCTTGCACCCAGCACCCTGTACCCCGCACCTAAACCAGGTCAACCACTCCATTCAGAACATACTGCGGCCGGTAGGGGAATTTATCAATTTCGTCGCGAGTCGTTATCCCGCTTAACACCAGCAGAGTATCTATCTCCGATTCGAGTCCGCACCGGATGTCGGTATCCATCCATATCGATGATGAAACCTGCTTTGCTTTTTATTTTGTCAGCTATCTGTTCCATATATTATTATAAGAATTAACCGCGAAGGTCGCAAAGAAATGCAAAGAACGCAAAGTGTAGCTGTTAAATTTGTTTTACATTTTTATTATATGCCTTCCTTATTCAACCCTATAGTTTTCTGATCTGAGAAATCATGTTTTGTGGAATGACCCTTCAGAGGCAT
>JALONV010000116.1 GCA_025454755.1 Bacteroidales bacterium
TAAAGGCCTTAAAATAAGGGAAGAAATGGGTGATGAGAATGCCGTAGCTTCCTCCCTCAACAGGATTGGGATGGTCCTCCGCCAGACAAAAAAATATGAAGAAGCCCTTGAATTCTACTTCCGCAGCCTTGAGATCCGCAAGCGCAATAAACAGATATCTGCCATTCCCTGGACCCTTCTTGGCATCGCCAGTACCTATGAGGAAATGAAAAAATATCCTGAAGCGCTCGATCATTATGAGCTGGGAATGACCGGAGGCGACAAGCGCTGCACAACACAATGCATGATGGGCGCCGGTCGTGTTTACAGCCTGATGGGAAATAGTAAGCTTGCTGAGAAAAGACTTGAACAATCTATGCTCATGGCCTCAGAACTCAGTTCCCTTGCGCTCATTGCAGATGCTCATTCAGCCCTGGCCGCTCATTATGAGCTTTTTAACAAACCCGATAAAGCTCTTAAGAGCTTCAAGCAATTCCTGAAATCAAGGGAATCACTTCACAGCAGTGAAGTTCAAAGCCGGTTGAGCAACATCGAGGTTGCACACGCCGTTGAGAAATCAGAACAGGAGAAGGAGATATTTCGCCTGCGACATGTTGAGCTGAAAAAAGCATACGATATAATTGAGGAGAAAAACAAAGATATAACCGCGAGCATTAATTATGCGAGCCGTATCCAGAGAGCCCTTTTGCCTAATCCTTCAGATATCAGGGGAGTGGCTTCAAAATTATTCATAGTCTATTTTCCAAAGGATATAGTAAGCGGTGATTTCTACTGGTTTGCGCAGGTAAAAAAGAAGCTTATTGTTGTAGCAGCAGATTGTACAGGCCATGGCGTTCCGGGAGCTCTTATGAGCATGCTGGGAATATCTTTTCTCGAAGAGATTGTTAATTTCCGTGAGATAACGGAATCGGGCAGAATCCTCAACGAGCTGAGAAATGAAGTGCAGAGAGCTCTTAAACAGACCGGGAAAAGAGAAGAGGCCAAAGACGGTATGGATATCGCTCTCTGTGTGATTGACAAGGTGAATAATCTGATCCAGTATTCCGGAGCCTTTAACAACCTGTACCTTGTCCGCGAAGGTGTCCTGACTGAACACCCTGCCGACAGGATGCCCATAGGAATATTCGACAGGTCAGACATTGAATTTAAAACCAATGAAATACCCTCCCTTCCCGGTGATTTGATTTATATGTTTTCCGACGGTTATGCCGACCAGTTTGGTGGTCCGAATACAAAAAAATTCAAATACGCCCAGATGAAAGAGGTGCTGGTTTCAGTCCATAAGCTCTCTCTTAAAGAGCAGAAGAAAAGGCTTGAAAAAGCCTTCCTCGACTGGAAAGGAGATAATCCTCAGATTGATGATGTGCTCCTGATGGGATTAAAGCTTTAATTATTTGGACACCCAATGGTTGCTGTACTGCTCGGCTCATCTGTCGTCAGCAACGGAGTCACACCCTCTTCAACATAATAACCTTATATGTTTCATTAAATATTTCGAAATCGGCAATACCTTTTGTTACAGGATGCTGATGACAAGAATGCGTATGGGTTTGGCAGCTGAGAGTGTCAGGCTGGCAAAGAGAACCAGCAAAAAAGATGACAGGAATGATTTCATTGCAAAGATTATTTTTTCGTCGAAATGTAGTCTGTCCTCAGTACCCTGAATTCGGTTCTCCGGTTGATCTGGTGGGCCACCTCTTTCTGCTCTTCATTTGCCAGAGTATTGATATATGCTTCAGTAAGCGCTGCTCCAGATCTCAGGAATGAAGCCTGGGAAACAATTTCAGCATCAACAACTTTCGGGCTTGATTCTCCATATCCTTTTGCCGACAGTCTTTCAGGTTCTATACCTTTTTCTATCAGGTATTGAACTACTGACTGGGCTCGTCTTTGCGACAGATCGTAGTTGTATTCTTCGGTATCGCGTGAGTCGGTATGCGACATAAGTTCAATAGTCACCTTCGGGTTATCTATCAGTGTCTCAACAAGTTTGTCAAGAGAAACCATCGATTCGGGACGCAGGTCCCATTTGCCGAAATCGTAGAAGATGTTTGGAAGCTCAATAGGCTTGTCTATTGCAGTAAGAAGTATCGTTACCATAAAGTCGCGGCTCCGCTCCTGCCCTTTCGTTGTTTCTTTCTCTTTTCCATTAAGATAACCATCTTTCTGTGCCAGGAAAATATAGTCGACATCAGGTTTCAGGGCAAATTTAAAATCTCCTCCTGATCCGGTTTCCGCCTGCAGATTGTTCCCGTCGCTGGCAATCAGCATTACGGTTGATCCGGTAATTGCTACTCCTGTTTTTTCATCCTTGACAAGTCCAGTAACATTGAATTTCAGAGGAGGGAATTCAAATGAATAGAGTTCATCATTGCTTCTCCCTTTTCGTGTGGAAGTAAAAACTCCCCTCTCATTTTCGTTTTCAAAGGCAATCCCGAAATCGTCTGCAGAACTGTTGATCGGGGCTTTCATATTGGTGACCACCCATGATCCGTCAGGCTGCGGAACAGCCTTGAAAATATCGAGCCCTCCCATTCCGATGAGTCCGTCAGAAGAAAAATAGAGATTGCCATCAGATCTGAGAAAAGGAAACACTTCATTTCCGCTGGTATTTATATCAGGCCCGAGGTTTTTTGGTTTCGACCACGCACCGCCTGTTCCTGTCCGTGTTGCCATCCAGATATCTTTTCCGCCTGATCCTCCTGTAATATCAGAGACAAAATAGAGTGTCAGGCCATCTTCAGACAGCGCAGGATGTGCAGCCACAACCGAATCAGGAAGAATTCCAACATTCTTCGGTTCGCCCCAGCTGTCTCCTGATTTCTTTGAAGACATGATGATACAGCCTTTCTTCTCACGTTTTCCCGCTTCACATCTTGTAAAGTATAGCTCCTTGTAATCAGAAACGAATACAGGAGTTCCATCCTCGAATTCGCTGTTTATGCCTTCAACAGGTACAGGTGTGCTCCACTTCGATTTCTTGTCGATACGGGTTTCAAATATATCTGTATAGCCCTGACCCGTAGCGCCATGTGTTTTGTTGCCTGCGGCGTCTTCACGCGATGATGTGAAATAAATAACACCAAAATCATCGCGTCCGAATGCCGGACTAAAATCAGATTCCTTTGAATTAAGATCCTTGAGGTCTTCGATCCTGTATGCCTCAGGATTGCGCTGCCACTCAAGCGCCAGTTCACAGGCGCGGATCTCCTGATCGGCCCGCGCATCAGAGGAAGCGATCTGCTTATATTTTTTCAGTTCATCTATTGCCTGCTGGTATTTACCGTTCTTCTTCATCGACTCGGCCAGCCAGTATTGCGCATCGGGCTTTGAGTTGGTCGATTTTACAGCAAGCTTGTACCATGTTTCGGCATTTTTCGGATCATTGATCAACCGGTAACATTCTGCGATCATATATACTAATTCTGCCTTCCCTGCCTTATCGGTACTTTTGGTTTTGGAATAGGTATCCTTAAACTGGTCAATTGCTTCATAATATTCTCCGGCTTCGAATGCAGCATAAGCTCTTTCCGCCTTTCTCTTTTGAGCAGGAGCTTCCTGAAATGTGGCAATTAATACAAGCAGAATCAGTATCAGGAATCTTTTCATGTTATCCGGGCAGTATACAATCCAAATATTATTAAAAGAAAAGCACGGATCTGCTATGCAGAGATCCGTGCCATGACATACAGCCCCGATTAATACATGAAAAACTAACCTCCCTGACCTATCTTGTAAAAAGAAGTTCCCTGTACTTTGGAAGAGGCCATATTTCATTGTCCACGATCAGTTCAAGCTTGTCGATATGGTATCTTATCTCTTCAAGATAGGGTTTGACTTTTTTCTCATAAGCCAGTGCTTTCCTGTAAGCATCTTCAATAACATTGGCTTTCTTGCGTTCCTCTACCATATCATTCACCAGCTTCTTTATATTTGTGATATGATCTGAAATGCTGACAATCATTTCTTTACGGGCGCCGGCGAGCTTTTCGAATTCACTGTTGGAAAATACTTCCTTCAGGCCTTTTACATTTTCGAGAAGCGACGTCATGTAACGGATAGCCGTCGGAACAATATGATTTATTGCCAGGTCGCCCAATACTCTGGCTTCAATCTGGACTTTCTTTGTGAATTTTTCATATTCCACCTCCACGCGGCTTTCAAGCTCTTTCTCACTAAAAATTCCAGAACCTATAAGAACCTCTTTAGAGGCAGGTGTAAGATAGCATTTCAATGATTCAGGGACGCTTGAAATGTTGCATAGTTTTCTTTTTGCAGCTTCAGCATGCCATTCATGGGAATAGTTATCTCCTTCAAATAATACGCGTTGTGATTCGATAATATATTTCTTCAGGACCTGGAAAATAGCTTCATCTTTATTCCTGCCTTTTTTTATTATCTGGTCGACTTCATTTTTGAATTTAGCAAGCTGATATGCAACCGCTGCATTCAGAACGATCATGGAAGCTCCGCAGTTGGCAGATGAACCCACGGCCCTGAATTCGAATCTGTTACCTGTAAATGCAAAAGGCGATGTTCTGTTGCGGTCGGTATTGTCGAGAAGTATCTCTGGAATCTTTCCGATTCCAAGCTTAAGTTCTGTTTTCTGAGCCGGGGTCATTTTTTTATCAGTGACCTTATTAACGATTGATCCCAGCATTTCATTCAGGTATGTACCGAGAAAAACAGATATAATGGCAGGGGGAGCTTCATGTCCGCCAAGACGATATGAGTTTGACTCATTCATTACCGAAGCTCTTATTACATCATTGCTGTCGTTAACAGCTTTAATAACATTTACAAGGAAAGTAAGAAACTGCAGATTTGATTTCGGATTCTTCCCTGGAGACAAGAGATTGACTCCGGTATTGGTTGCCATAGACCAGTTATTATGTTTCCCTGATCCGTTTATTCCTGCAAATGGCTTTTCATGGAACAATACTCTGAACTTATGTTTTCGTGCTATACGCCTCATGAGGTCCATAAGCAGCTGATTATGATCGACAGCAAGGTTTACTTCCTCATGAATAGGTGCACATTCAAACTGGTTTGGTGCCACTTCGTTATGACGGGTTTTTACCGGAATACCGAGTTTGTAGGCTTCACATTCAAAATCTTCTATGAAGCACATAACCCGTTCCGGAATAGAGCCGAAATAATGATCTGAAAGCTGTTGATCTTTGGCTGACTGATGCCCCATCAGAGTTTTTTCAGCCAGAACGATATCGGGACGTGCATAATATAACGCCTCATCAATAAGAAAGTATTCCTGTTCACATCCCAGTGTTGCAATCACCTTAGTCACATCTTTGTCAAAATACTGGCAGATGTCAACTGCAGCCTTATCCAGTTCTGAGAGAGCTTTAAGCAGCGGGGCTTTGTAATCGAGGGCTTCACCGGTGTATGAAACGAAAATTGTGGGGATACAAAGGGTTGTACCAATGATGAAGACGGGAGAAGAGACATCCCAGGCAGTATAACCCCTTGCTTCAAAAGTGTTTCTTATTCCTCCGCTTGGGAAGCTTGAGGCATCGGGTTCGGATTGTACAAGCACTGCACCTGAGAAATTCTCGACCATGTGTCCGTTGTCGCCCATCTCGATGAATCCGTCATGCTTTTCAGCAGTTCCGTCTGTAAGAGGATGGAACCAATGTGTAAAATGTGTTGCTCCTTTTTCCAGCGCCCATGCCTTTAGTCCTATTGCAACCTGGTCTGCCTCCTGCCGCGTAAGTGATTTACTCTCACTGATTGCTTTTTTTACAACTCTGAAAGCATCCTTTGAAAGATAGTGCTCCATTTTATGCAAGTCAAATACATTGGAGTTGAAATACTTGGAAACATCCTTATGCGGAGGTACTGTCACAACAGGTTCTCTTTTAAAAACCTCTTTGAGTGCACTAAATCTTAATTCTGCCATTTTTTCTTTTTTTTCTTGTAAAAATACTATATTTCTAATATGTACCCCCTGTTTTTACATATTTTTTATCTTTTTCATATTATTTTTCTGATATACCCCCATATTTTATTAATATTCTGAATCTTTATGACGCTTTTTAAGACTCACCCCCCTATTTTCTTAGGGTATTCATAAAAGCCTTCATAAGAGCTCTTCAGAGATTCCCTGACGGCTTTTTTTATTGGAATTTTGTTATATTTGTGGCCTGAATTAAAAAAGGTAAGATTCTATTAATCATTAAACAGCATATTTAATGTCAGCAATTCAGTTTTTAAGAGAGAAGGCAGGTGTACTTGTATCAGTATTAATTGGTTTTTCGCTTTTATTGTTCGTGATAAGTGATTATATAGGAAACGGCAGAAGGCAAAGGCAGAGGGAAAAGGAATATTATGAGCTGGGCAAGATAGCCGGAGAATATATTTCTTACCAGGAATATGAGGAAAGGATACAGAACCTGGCAGAAATTTACAAACTGACAGGACAACAGAATCTCGATGAAAATACTGTCGAACAGATCAGGGAACAGATCTGGCAGCAGATCGTAAGAGAAAAGATACAGGATAAAAGCTATGATAACCTTGGCATAGGTGTCAGCACCGAGGAGGTTGATGAAATGGTTCTTGGCGATAATCCACATCCTATTGTAATGCAGCTGTTTACTGATCAGACCACCGGGCAGTACAACAGATCAATGCTCGTTAATTTCCTGAACCAGGTTGAAGTTGATGAAACAGCAAAGAAATACTGGCTCTTCTTTGAGAATGAGATCATTACAGAAAGGATGAACTCGAAATACAACACTCTTGTAGCAAAGGGATTATATGTTACATCCAAACAGGCTGAATTCGACAACATTTTAAATAAGGCAACTGTTGATTTCAGTTTCATCCAGAAAAACTATTCGTCAATACCCGATACCGCAGTGACAATTTCAAATAGCGAAGTTGAATCATATTATTCAGAACACAAGGATAATTACAGGAGAACCGCACTCAGGGATATTGAATATGTGACTTTTGATGTAGTCCCTTCCGAAGAAGATATTCTGGAAACTCAAAAATGGATGGAGAAGGCCAGAGCTGAATTTACTGCAGCTGAAGATCCCGGTCAGTACATTAATCTAAATGGCGATACCCGTCATATGGGATTTTATGTTCCTTTAAGTGAAGTGCCGGAGAACCTCAGGGATTTTGTAAAGAAGGAAGACATAAGCACTGTTCTTGGCCCATACAATGATGAAGGCACCTTTAAATTAGCGCGTTTGCTTGATGCAGCCGACAGGCCTGATTCAGTGCATGTAAGACATATTCTGCTCTCAGCAGGACAGGTGAGGACAATGCAGCAGTCACAGGAACTGGCTGATAGTCTTGTCGGGCTCATCAAATCGGGGATACCTTTTGATCTTCTTGCCAAAGACAATTCTGATGACCAGGGGTCTGCTTCGCTGGGCGGTGATCTCGGATGGTTCAGGGAAGGGCTGATGGTTACTCCTTTCAATAATGCATGCTTCATGGCAAAAAAAGGCGAGGTACTGACTACTCAGACTACTTTTGGAACACATATTATAGAGGTACTGGATCAGGCAAAGAAATCGAGGAAATATGAAATTGGCATACTTGACAGGAAGATACTGGCAAGCTCCACCACCAATCAGAAGATATACAGTGCTGCAGGAATGTTTGCCGGAAACTGCAACACTTATGAGAAATTTAATAGTACGATTGCCACACAGGATCTGAATAAAAGGATAGCCAATGATGTTTCTCCTTCGCAGAAGACTCTTCCGGGACTGGAAAATCCCAGAGGTCTTATAATTTCATTATTCTCTGCCAAAGAAGGAAGCATAGTTCTCGATAACAGCGATCAGGCCATTTTCGAGATCAACGACAAATACGTTGTTGCATACTGCACAAGGGTTCAGGAAGAAGGTATTGCACCGCTTAAAGATGTTGAGAACGACATCAGATTTGCTCTTTTAAAGGATAAGAAAGCGGAAATCATCTCTGAAGAGTTCACAAAAAATGCAACTGCAGGCAAGACACTTGATGATCTATCGAGGGAGATGAACCTGGAAGTAAAGGATGCCACGCAGATCAATTTCAGGTCATATGCCATTCCCAATGTTGGTATTGAGCCTGCCCTTATTGCAGCAGCTTCATCAGCCAGTGAGGGTGTTCTTTCCGGTCCGGTTAAAGGCAACAATGGTGTTTACATGCTGAATGTCAATAACATAACTACTCCCTCCGCTCAGGATCTCAAGCTTTTGCAGCAGCGTCTTGCGATGACCTATCAGATGAGAGGTTCGTATGAGGCTTATGAAGCTTTGAGGAAGAAGGCTGAGATCGTTGACAAGAGGTACAAGTTCTATTAACAGAGAGTACTCAAACGTATAAATAGCAAAAAAAAAAGCCCCTCGATTTCTCGAGGGGCTCTTTATTAAAGTCGGCGACGACCTACTCTCCCACTAACGCAGTACCATTGGCGCTGGCAGGCTTAACTTCTCTGTTCGGAATGGGAAGAGGTGGAACCCTGTCGCTATAGTCACCTAAAGATCTTCTGAAGTCTGAATTCTGAAGTCCGAAGAATTTATCTTCCTTCCTTCCGTCTTCCGGCTTCCGTCTTATTAAATACCTTATGACATACTGGAAAAAGCTAATAAAATCTGTCTCAGAAAGTTCACGGGTAATTAGTACTGCTCGGCTTTGACGTTACCGTCTTTACACCTGCAGCCTATCAACGTTGTAGTCTTCAACGACCCTTAAGGGAGATCTCATCTTGAGACGAGCTTCGTACTTAGATGCTTTCAGTGCTTATCTCTTCCAAACATA
>JALONV010000008.1 GCA_025454755.1 Bacteroidales bacterium
AGACAACTATAATTATATAAATGACATCGTTCCCCGCAGAGCAGAGATAGTGGATATCGGATGCGGCTATGGTGCAATTTCCTACATGCTGAATTTTACCTCGGAGGAGAGAAATCTCCTCGGCATTGATTACGACTCAGATAAAATTGAACTTGCAAACAACTGTATTTCCAGGAACGAAAGGATAAGCTTCGTTGCTGCCGATGCCGTTACATATAATTATCCCAGGGCTGATGTGTTCCTGTTAAGTGATGTCCTTCATTATATGCCTTCTGAAAGTCAGGAAAAGCTCCTGACCTCATGCTCGGCACAGCTAAACCCGGGAGGCATTATAATAATACGTGATGCAGACAAGGACCTGGAAAAGAGGCATTTCCGGACACGTTATACAGAGTTTTTCTCAACCCGTTTCGGCTATAATAAATCTATAAACAAAAAACTGTTTTTCTTCTCAGGAAGGAAGATCAGTGAATTTGCAGAAAGAAACGGATTGAGCGTAGATGTCTCTGATAGTTCTAAAGTAACTTCAAATCGTCTTTTCATACTCAGGTCTAAAACCTGAATACGCCGCTGACTTTCACGGCAAAACGTTGTGAACCCGGATTGTCGAGGTATGTCAGCCTGTGTACCAGGTCGACGCGCAGGAACCTGAATATATTCTCAATGCCGTAAGATAATTCTGCATAAGGTTTATTGTATTCAACTGAATAAAATACGGAACCGGTGGTGAGGGATCACTGGAGCTTTTTTATCAGCGGGATCTTATTCAGTATAATGCCATTCATATGATACGATGCATACAATTCAAGTGCTTCATCATTTACAAATTCTCCATAATTCATAAGGTTATATGTTCTGCCTGTGCGGAAAACCGATTCATTGCCTGCAAGGGTAATGAGAAGAGGATAAGGAAGCTGGCCCAGGACTTTTGTAAAACTAAAGTCATATTCTATACTGCCAATTCCACCAATATTGAAATGCTGTGAGATCCCGGTCACAAATCTGTCATAGCTGTAGTCTCCATTCAGGATTCCGCTAAATCCCCTGAAATACTGAAAACTGAAAACCGGGAACTTGTTGAAATTGACCGGGAATCTTCTGACACCGTCAACCACATATACTGCTTTTGGCTGGTACCTGAGAATAAACCCTGTTTCACTTACTGAAAAAATTGTCGCTGTATCCGACTTTAACCTGTCGGTATACCATGAAGGGCTGTAACTGTTACTGACAGGTTCAAATGTTTTGCGTGTAAGGACGACCTTCCCGGTTAATCCCTTGAAAATATCCGATTCGAACCACCCTCTCATCACCTGCGATCTGTTCATCTTGTCGGATCCTCCGAAAGAGGTCGCGAATGTAAGAAAGCTGCTGCCTGAATAGAACTCATCAAGTGCGCCTGTCTTCTCAACATCGTCGCGGTACTGAAGCCCGAATTTGGTCCAATGGTTTTTTGAAATAAATATTTCCGACTGCAATGAACCTTTGAATCTGCTGTCTCTGGTTCCGTATGCAAGATAGCCCTCCAGTACGATCCTTTTGCTGAATTCCGTGTTTGTCCTTCCACCCAGTCTGAATCTGCTCCCTTCCACATTATTATAATTATAGAGCATTATCCATGGTCCTCCTTCGAACCAGCCGGAATTATAATATCCTTTTATTGAAGCTTCAATAAGCTTTGCTGATACCCTGACTTTCATGTTATGCTTAAGCGATTCTATTCTCTGAACCGCCAGGCTGTCCATAAAGTCCAGAGAATTTGTCCGGGTTGTATTCCAGTATTCACTTCCATGATCTCGCGAACCGGGATTCACTTTCAGTTCAGAACCATAAAAGCCGGGATCAAACGGCTGATTAACGATGATATCTGATTTCTTCGAGAAGTTTGTAACGAAAATATTCACAGCATCGGCCATGAATCGTGTTCTAACCGGGAACCAGGCTCCCGATCCGGCAGGTTCATAATCCTGCTGAATTTTAATTCTCTGTATGAAGTTCAGCTCTGCCTTTTTTGCCACCTCAACAGAGATCCTCTTGAGTGCAAAGGTCGTGTCATTAATCCAGAAAGATCCATGAAATACAGGATCTTCTTCCCGCTTCGGTACAAACCTTATCTCATAACAATAGAAACGGTTATCAAGCACTATGCTGTCGACAATATAATATTTATAGTATGCAGGACCGAAGCGCGACAGAGGCGAAATGAAGCTCTTGTCAATGATCTTTACAGTATTGTCGGGGAAGTAGAAGTTTTCCTGTTTGTTAACGAGCTGGGCAACAAGGTCGGTATTTTCAAATGCGATCCCATCGGAGGTAGTGGCTTTAAGATATGTATATTCCCGTTTTGGATTTTTAAGATAGAAGTTATCGCTTATCGATTCAGTGATATAAGAAGGAAGCGCAGGCAATCCTTCGTCTCCGGTTTTTACCGAGTATTCATCGAACTCTTTTGCATAAAGCCGGATGCTTCTCTCCTCGTCGCTCCTGCCTCCGAACTTTCTCAGGTATACTGTGGAGCGTGAATAGTTCTTGTACTGGTAAGCCGATAATTTTTCAATGCTGTTCGCCTCGCTGTGATCCCATACTCTTCTCAGCAGAATATGGGCAGGATTTTCTCCAGGTGTGATCCTTACTTCATTAAGAGTGTAAAGCGCCGGATGTAGTTGAATATCGAGAGTTTGTGAAATTCCCTGTTTAATTCCGACGGCCTTCGTTTCATAACCGATGAATGATATGGTTATTGAATCGCTGGTTGTTGTTGCAGAAAGAGTGAAATTACCGTCGAAATCTGTCTTTACGCCTATTGCTGTTCCTTTGAACACAATATTCGCAAAGACCACCGGTTCAAAAGTCCCGGCATCGCTTACCCTGCCTTTTACAGTCGTTTGTCCATAGATAAAAACAGAGAAAAGCTGGAAGATCAGAAATACCAGCGGAAAATTCTTCAACCTGGATATCGGCGATTGTGAGAGCATCCATCCAAAATTAACCGTTCTGCCTGAAACGGTTTGCATTTATCACAGGATTTGCATAGATGCTGACGAAAAGTTCTTCAATGGCACTCCTGTCTCCTTCAATTCCTTTTGTTTCATTTTCCATGTAAAGAAGGAATTTATCCTTTTCCTCTGAAGTATAGAATGAGCTGTGCTCTGTGCAATTGTTCTTAAGATCGTAAGCAACATAATTGCCGGGCCAAAGCCTGTAATTATTATAAACCTCTGTGTCAATAAGCTCTGCCAGTTTTGTCAGCTTATTATTCAGGGTATCCTTACGGTCTATCCTGTCAAGGTACAGATTTGCCGGCTTACCAACCGACAGATTTACTCTCCCTTTATACTGGGTGATACCCGTTATTATGCTCATAAGGTCTTCATCGGGACGCTTCTGGTATGTTCCGTTCTTCATTGTTGCCAGGAGCTCCTTTATCTTGAATGCACAGCATGGCTCATATTCGTATGAGATCACCAGAGGAACAAGATTGAGTTCCCTGAAAGATCCTGTAAAATCATCACTGCCGCTCATATTGAACATCTTAAGCAGTCCAGCCTCTGTCTTGTCATATCCGTTCTTGGTACGACCGGGCCGCTGGGCAATCCAGACCGAGGTTTTCTTATTGTTTATTGTATGTCTTATGTATGCAGAAAGCTTCTGTGAAATAGTTAACAGTTCTGCTTTATTAGCTCCCCGTTCCACCCTGAACATACGATTCACTTTACCGAAATCTATTACGAACTGATTGATCATCAGGTTGCTGCCAAATGTTATTTCAGAAGTTTCATGACCATAATCAAACAGAAGCACCTGGAGAATTGCAGAATCAAGTACAATATCACGGTGATTAGCCACAAAAAGATAAGGAGTGCCAGGTATGAGTTGTTCAAATCCTCCTGTGTTCAGTCCGTCTGATGTCTTCTTAAGAATCGAATTGACGAGCGGATGCATGAAATGAAGCTGGAAATCGCGGGCAGTAAATGTACCGGCAAGCTTATCCTTTAATTCTTTATGATCCTGACCGGGGAACAGGAATTCGGTTATCTTGTCAAAAGCAGGATTTGCTATGATCCTTTTAAGGGCAGGATTGATCTCATGATCGTAATAGGGCCGTAAATCTTCAAAATCTTCTTCCCGGAACATCAACCTGTTATTTTGCTCAAAAGTAACAGTTTTTCTTAACTTTACCATCTTTAATTCTGCCGGTGTGATTTAGGATGAAATATGATGTTGTTATTATAGGAAGCGGACTCGGAGGTCTGTTATGCGGCAATATTTTAAGCAGGGAAGGATACAGCGTTTGTCTGCTTGAGAAGAATAACAAGCTGGGAGGCTCGCTTCAGACATTCGGAAGAAAAGGGTGCATTTTCAATACTGGACTGAACTATACGGAGAGCCTCGACGACGGACAGATCCTCAACCAGTATTTCCGCTATTTCGGACTCATCGGCAAACTCAAACTCAGGAAGCTCGATGAAAACGGATTCGATATAATCAACCTGCCTTCAGGCAGATATCCGCTGGCAATGGGCCATGAGAACTTCAGGGAAACACTGCTGAAATATTTTCCTGAAGAAAATAACGGCCTCACCAATTATCTTGAGACAATCAGGACCATTTGCTCATCCATCTCACTTTACAATCTTTCGGACAAGCCATTCAACATTATGGAATGTAACTCCCTGGGGATTGGTGCAGCCGATTATATAAAATCTGTAATTAAGAACCCAATATTGCAGAATATAATTGCCGGCAATAACCTGATGTATGCCGGACACGATAAGAAAACACCTCTTATGATCCATGCACTTATAAATAATTCATTTATTGAAAGTGCATGGAGGGTAGTTGACGGAAGCCATCTGATGATAAACATACTTGCCGAAAACATTATCCGGAATGGGGGCACTATTCATAAGAATGTAAAAGCCGAAAAATTCAAGACCGAAAACGGGAATGTCAAATCAGTGCTGATTGACAACGGAGAAGAGATTGAAGGAAAATATTTCATTTCAAATACACATCCTGAACAGCTCCTCTCGATGATTGACGGGCTTAAGATCTCAAATGCTTTTTCATTCAGGATGAACAACCTCGAGGACACGATTGGGATGTTTACCCTGTATCTTGTCTTCAGGAAAGATTCATTTCCGTACCTGAATTACAATTTCTATCATTACAACCAGGACAACACCTGGATAGTCGGCGAATACAATCAGGACAAATGGCCGCAGATGTATGCCCTGATGCCAACCGCCACCTCAAAATCAGAGTCTTACGCAGAGAGCGCATCGGTACTTACATACATGCATTACAGCGAACTGAAAAAATGGGAAAACACAAAAACAGGCAAGAGAGGAGATGAATACCTTCAATTCAAAAAGGAAAAAAGCAAAAAACTGCTGAGTGTCATGGAAAGACAATTCCCCGGTATTACAAGTTGTGTGGATGCTTACTATTCATCAACACCGCTGACATGGCGCGACTATACAGGCACCAGGGCAGGCTCGGCATTTGGATTACTCAAGGATTTCAACAAACCAATGGAATCGGTTATCCTGCCAAGGACAAAAATACCGAACCTTTTCCTCACCGGACAGAATACCAATGTGCATGGAATACTGGGTGTTACAATAAGCTCGGTAATCACATGCAGTGAGATAATAGATATCCGTCATCTTATAGGTAAAATCAGGAATGCATAGACAATTAACTCACATCACAGGCCGATGAAGTACGATGTGGTAATAATCGGTGGCGGCCTCGGCGGTCTTCAATGCGGGTACATCCTGTCCCGTGAAGGATACAACGTTTGTCTCCTTGAGAAAAACAGTCAGCTCGGCGGATGCCTGCAGACTTTCAGGCGTAATAACTCAATCTTCGACACCGGGATGCATTATATCGGCAGTATGGACGAAGGCCAGGTGTTGAACAACTTCTTCAGGTATTTCGGCCTTTCCGGCAAGCTCAACCTGAAAAAAATGGATGAGAACTGTTATGATATTGTAAAATACAAAGACAAGGAATACAACTTTGCAATGGGGCATGAAAGGTTCATTGAAACAATGCTGGGGTACTTTCCAAATGAAAAAGAAGCCCTGTATAAATATACTTCCAAGCTTAAGGAGATAACTGAATCAGTTGACCTGTTCAATCTTCGTGAATCCACTTATCATCAGACCGGATACCTTGACTTTTTCAGCATCGGGATTGACGAATTCATAAATTCCACGACAAAGGATGAAACGCTGAAGAGCGTTCTGCTTGGATTGTCTCCGCTATATGCCGGAGTTAAGGAAAAGTCGCCTCTGTACCTGCCAATGATCATTCATTCATCCTTCATCAACAGTGCATACCGTTTCATTGACGGAGGATCTCAGATAAGTGAAATTCTTTCAAAAAATATCACAGAAAACGGAGGTACCATAATGCGGAAGGCTGAGGTTACCCAGTTCATTTTTGATTCAGGTAAGATCAAAGCTGTTAAAATAAATAACTCGGAAATAATCGAGGGTGATACCTTCATCTCAAATATTCATCCTAAGACATTACTGAAGATCGCCGGGAACGCACCCCTGAGACCGGCATACAAATCCAGGATTGACAGCATTGAAGAGACCACCGGCGCTTTCACTCTGTACCTTTCAATGAAGAAAGATGCATTTGAATACATTAACAGCAACTATTATGTATTCAAAACCGATAAAGTCTGGGAAGCTCAGAATTATTCCCGGGAAAAATGGCCGATGGGATACATGATGCATTTTTCTCCTTCTTCCGGAAATGAAAAATACACCAGTTCCATTATCGCCAATACGTATATGAGGTGGGAAGATGTGGTGCCATGGAAAAATACAACCGTTGAAAAAAGAGGTGACGACTACAGGGAATTCAAGAGGGTGAAAGCCGAAAAACTCCTCTCGGTTATTGAAACTGATTTCCCCGGGATAACTGCCAAAACTGAGTCATATTATACTTCTACACCCCTGACCTACCGCGACTATATTGGTTCTCCGACAGGGTCATTTTATGGTATACTGAAAGACTACAGGGACCCTCTCAGGAGTATGGTAATGCCGAGGACAACAATACCTAACCTTCTGCTTACCGGACAAAATATTAATGTTCACGGAGTAATAGGCGTCACTATCTGTTCAGTACTCACCTGCAGCGAAATAATTGGAACACAATACCTTATAAGCAAGATGCGAAAAGCCTGAAAGATGAGAATCGTAAAGAAAATATTGAAATGGAGTTTTCTGGCACTGGCAGCGTTTATTGTTTTTATGGTGGTCTGGTTCCTTCTGGTGGCTATTGACCATCCCCCTGTGTTAGCGGATAAATCAGCACTTGAAACGGAGCGTGTCCAGACAGGCGAAAATACTTACTTCGTTGGCAACAACTGGATAAGAAAAAGTGAAAGCGGGCTCTGGGAGATGTACATCGAAGGCGATCCGTTTGAGCGGGGTGTGGCTTTCGGCAAGCTTACAAAAGAACTGCTGCTTTACCAGGAGACAGCTTTCTTTGAGCAGATCAGGGAACTTGTTCCCTCAGACCGTTATCTCAAATTCCTGAAATACTTCCTGGCATGGTTTAACAGAAACCTCGATAAAAATGTCCCTGAAGAATATAAGATTGAAATTTACGGCACGTCATTTTCGTGCTCTCCAGAATTCGATTTTATAGGTTCGGGATACCAGCGGCAGCTTAATTATCATGCAGCCCATGATATTGGACATGCCCTGCAGGGCCTCAATATGGTGGGATGCACTTCATTCTCGGTATGGGATGGACAGAGCGCCGATTCGACTCTTATTGTCGGCCGCAATTTTGATTTCTTTGCCGGAAGAAAATTTGCCGAGAATAAAATTGTTTGTTTCTGCAAACCATCGGATGGATACAAATTCATGATGATAACCTGGGCTGATATGATCGGTGTTGTTTCAGGTATGAATGAGAAAGGACTTACTGTAACTATCAATGCATCAAAGTCATCAGTTCCTTTAACGGCATCAACTCCTGTATCGCTTGTAGCCAGGGAAATATTGCAATATGCATCAAACATAGATGAAGCATATAAAATTGCAGGAAAACGCAGGATGTTCGTTTCAGAATCAATTCTTGTCGGATCAGCTGTTGACGGAAGATCAGCCATAATTGAAAAATCTCCCCGGAAACAGGATATAGTTTTACCTGAAGGCAGCCGCATAGTCTGTGCAAACCATTTTCAGGGAAAAGCATTTCTTAACGACAGGCGCAATATTGAAAATATTCTTGGTTCCGACAGCAAATACCGCTTCGACAGGATCAATGAACTGCTGGATTCAGACAGTACTATCGATGTCGATGATGCAGTATCAATCCTGAGGAACAGAATGGGAAAGGAGAATGCCGATCTGGGTATGGGTAATCCTCTGTCGGTCAACCAGCTGATAGCACATCATGCTGTGGTATTCAAACCATCGGAACAGACAGCCTGGATCTCAACTGACCCCTGGCAGCTGGGGAAATTCGTAGCCTACGACATGCATAAGGTCTTTGCAATGACAGGCCCGGAAATAAGGAATAATGCGGAAATATATATACCAGGTCTTACGGTTCCGGCAGACACATTTCTTGTTTCAGATGATTATGCTTCCTTTGAAAAATATCTCCTGATGACCGATGAACTGGAACAATACTCCAGGGAAGAAAAAGTCCTGCCGCCTTCATTTGAAGAAAACTATGCTGAGTCCAATCCGATGCTCTATTCTACCTATTCACGGCTTGGAGATTATTACCGGAAGATTAAGAATTATTCCAAAGCATATAATTATTATCAGATGGCTCTCTCAAGAGAAACAGCCGGAAATGATATCAGGGAAGACCTGAAAATATTATCTGACGAATCATTAAAAAAGATACAAAATGCCGAAAAAGGAAATTGAAAATCTGAAGGCACCTGAAATTAAATCGTTCCAGGAAAAAGAGTTTGCCGGATTTCTTCAATATATTAACAGGAGCTCACGCTTCTACAAAGAACATTTCAAGGCTAACAGCATAAGAGTTGATAAGATCCGGAAACTTGAAGACCTGATTCATATTCCTCCCACCAGGAAAGAAGATCTCCAGAGGCGTTCTGCAGATTTCATCTGTGTAAAACGCAGTAAGATAATTGACTACCTTACAACATCAGGTACATCCGGTGACCCTGTCGCATTCGCCCTCACTGAGAATGACCTGAAGAGACTTGCCTGCAATGAGTATCTTGGTTTCCGGTGTGCCGACTGCACAAAAAACGAGATCTTCCAGCTTATGACTACGATCGACCGTCGTTTCATGGCAGGTATGGCATATTTTCTTGGATCAAGAAGGTTAAAGGCAGCGATGATACGTGTCGGGAACGGGATCCCTGAACTACAATGGGATACAATAAACCGCTTTTCTCCGACAGCTCTTATTGCAGTGCCTTCATTTCTCATAACCATTATTGACTATGCTGAAAAGAACGGCATAGATCATCATTCTTCCAGTATAAATAAGGCAGTATGCATAGGAGACTCTCTGCGTAAAGCTGATTTCACATTTAACACCCTTGGCAGGAAGATCCATGACAGATGGCCTGAAATGCATCTCTACTCCACTTATGCCTCAACAGAAATGGCAGCATCGTTCACTGAGTGCAGGTATGGAGTTGGCGGTCACCACCATCCTGAAATGCTCATTGCTGAATTTCTTGATGACAATGATAATCCTGTTCCGCGGGGAGAAGCCGGAGAACTTACTATAACAACTCTTGGCGTTGAAGGAATGCCTCTGCTGAGATTTAAGACCGGTGATATATGCCAGGGCCATTATGAACCATGCAAATGCGGAAGGAATACGATGCGCGTTGGGCCTGTAATTGGCCGCAAAAACCAGATGATCAAGTACAAGGGAACAACACTCTACCCGCCTGCCCTCTATGATATTCTGGAAAATATCGAGGGCGTCAGAAACTATATTGTCGAGCTCTATACAAATACCATAGGCACAGATGAGATACTGATAAGAATTGGCTCAGAGGACCATTCCGAAAACTTTGAGAAGGCTATCAAGGACCATTTCAGGGCTAAGCTCAGAGTGGCGCCATCGGTATCATTTGAGTCAGTTGATTACATTAATAAGCTTCAATACCCCAGCATGAGCAGGAAACCCGTTAAACTTATTGACAGAAGATGAAAGAGCCCATTTCAGGCAGATGGTACATATTTATCAATTGTCTTAGATATTGTTTAAGTAATTTATATTTTTGAGAGTTCTCTGACATGTTTGATGCTTCGCCAGGTTTGTAGAAAAGAGTATTTGTTTCGGTTGGGAGATTCATGTGAAGCAGTTTGTGCTGAAGAAGGGAGATTCCTCGCTACGCTCGGATGTTGTGACAAAAGTTGTGGTGAGGGAGGAGATTCCTCGCTTCGCTCGGATGTTGTGACAAAAGTTGTGGTGAGGGAGGAGATTCCTCGCTTCGCTCGGATGTTGTGACAATAGTTGTGGTAAAGGAGGAGATTCCTCGCTTCGCTCGGATGTTGCGACAATAGTTGTGGTAAAGGAGGAGATTCCTCGCTTCGCTCGGAATGACATCATTTGGGTCTGTTAGGGGGGAGAGGCTGCGTGAAGCCGAGGCTTCACGCAGCCTCTCCCCCAACCAATAACAATGGAAATCTGTCATTCCGAATGAAGCGAAGCGAAATGAGGAATCTTCCTGCCTGATGACTGTTGTTCCCCAATGGAAGTCTGTCATTCCGAATGAAGCGAAGCGAAATGAGGAATCTCCATGCCTGATAACCCGTGAAATGAGTACAGGGTCATTCCGAATGAAGCGAAGCGAAATGAGGAATCTTAATTATTAAATATCTGGAGTTCTGATAATAGTATAAACCAATATCATAATAAAATGAAAAAGTTAATCTTTCTTGTACCGTTAATTTTCTTGTTAGCTTCATTGAATGTCATGGCTAATAAGACAAGTGTTGAAATAAAAGGTCCGGCAACGGCTAAAAAAGGGACTGAAGTCACCATTATGATTAATGTAACCCATAAGGGCAACAGCAAAGCACATCATACCGACTGGGTTTACCTGAAACTCAACGGAAAGGAAATCAAGCGCTGGGAATATAATAAGGAAAACCTCCCAACATCTGAGACCTTCACAGTTGAATACAAAATGATGGTATCAGAAGATTGTACGCTTGAAACAGAGGGACATTGCAACCTGCATGGCAGCACAGGTACTAAAACCCTGGTTATCAAAACCGAAAATAATTAGGCTATGTACGAACTGATATTACCACTGGGCATCATAAACTTTTTACTGGTACTGGTGCAGATCCTTGGCGGATTGAAAATTATCAAGATCTCCTATAAAACACATAAATTTCTGGGAATAACGCTTGGTGTCTTTGCACTCATCCATGGAGCCATAGCGATCTTCTTTACTTAGGATAAGGATACTGCAACTTTGGAATTTTATTTAAGATTATGGATTTAATGATCAGAACCCTGGTCCGGGTTCGCTTTAGTGATGTTGATTCGATGGGCGTAGTGTGGCATGGCCAGTATATCCGGTATTTTGAGGATGGCCGTGAAGATTTCGGCAATGTGCATAATATCAATTACCTGGATTTCCACGGAAGAGGGATACTGATCCCGATAGTAAAAATAAATTGTGACTATAAGAAACCCCTTATTTACGGCGACACTGCTATCGTGGAAACCAGGTTCGTGGATACCGGGGCTGCAAAGATCATGTACGCATATACAATTTTTAACGAAAAAACAAACGAAATTGTTGCAACAGGCTCAAGCCTCCAGGTTTTCATTAATATGAAGCACGAACTGCTCCTGACATTCCCTCCTTTCTTTCTTGAATGGAAGAAGAAGCATGGACTGATGACAGGATTAATTTAAAAGGACCTTAAGTGAGGGACGTTTATATATCAGCCGACAATATTATCACACCTGTCGGATTCACGACAGGTGAAAACGCAGCTGCCATTCTAGCAGGGAAGACCGGCATACAACTGATTGACGATGAAAAAATGTCTCCCGTTCCTTTCTATGCCTCCCTCGTTGATTCAAAAGTACTCAACAACAGGTTTTCTTTATTCGACAATCCGGCGAATTATACCCGTTTCGAACAGATGGCAATCTGTTCAGTTAAAGATGCTTTGTCAAAAACCGATATTGTTCTTACCGGTGAAAGAACCCTCTTCATCCTATCCACAACTAAGGGGAATATTGACCTCCTTGAGAAAGATCCTGAAAGCAAGAGGCTATACCTCTGGGATACTGCACATTTACTTCAGAAGTATTTCAGTTTCAGGAATGAACCCCTGGTAATCTCCGATGCATGCATCTCAGGCGTGCAGGCCGTGATAACAGGCGCAAGACTGATCAGAGCAGGATTATACGATACCTGTGTCATTAACGGTACAGATATAATCTCTGAATTTGTATTATCGGGCTTTAACTCGTTCAAGTCGCTGAGCACAGGACCATGCCGGCCATTCGATAAAACAAGGGACGGGCTCTCACTTGGCGAAGGTTCAGGAACCATAATCCTTACATCCTATTCTTCTGCCGGAGACAGCAGGAAAATAATTGCAGGTGAAGGATTTTCTACCAACGATGCAAATCATATATCAGGACCTTCAAGAACCGGCGAAGGACTGTTCATTGCCATCGACAGAACATTGAAGAAGAATCCTTTCAATATTGATTTCATCTCTGCCCATGGAACAGCAACACCATATAACGATGAGATGGAATCTATTGCAATAACAAGGGCAGGACTTCAGGAGGTGCCGGTCAACAGCTTTAAAGGGTACTGGGGACATACACTCGGGGCAGCCGGAGTGATTGAATCCATTATGAGTATCTATTCAATAAGGAACAGTATACTTTTCAGTACTTTAGGATTCAGGGAACCGGGTGTTTCAAATCCCCTGAACATCCTGAACACTTCCGTGAAGAAAGAGATAAATAATTGTCTGAAGATCGCATCGGGTTTCGGAGGCTGTAATGCAGCAATTATGTTTTACGGGAAATGAAAGGAACTTATGCCATATCAGGTTATTGCTTAATCCGCGGAAACAAGGTTATCAGGGACGAAAAACTACTATTTACGGGGAAGGGAGGCAGCTTCAGCGATTTTGCGCTCGAAAATTACAGGCACTTCTCGGTCTCCTATCCAAAGTTCCACAAGATGGACAACCTGGGTAAACTCGGATTTCTGTCTGCTGAGATCCTTCTGAAAGACAGGAACCTGACCGGTAAATATCCGGGGGAAAAGGTCGGGATCATACTTTCAAACTGTTCATCCTCTCTCGACACAGATCGCAATCATCAGAAAACCATCGCCAGCAGGAGTAACTATTTCCCAAGCCCTGCAGTTTTTGTATATACCCTGCCAAATGTCGTTATAGGTGAGATATGTATAAAGCATAAGTTCTTCGGCGAAGGAAATTTCTTTGTTATGGAGAAGTTCAATCCCTCATTCATAGTAGATTATATAACCCAATTGTTTGATAATGATATCTTTGATTGCTGCATAACCGGATGGACCGAAATCGACGGCAATAATTTTGAGTCGGTGCTTTTTTTAATTGAGAAAAGCACCAAAACTGAAACCGGAATTGCTAATTTTGGAACTGCGGCGATTGAGTCAATTTTTAACAGGAAATAATATATGGAACAGCTTGTACAGAAACTGAAGGAAGAAATTATCACAGCCCTGAATCTTTCGGAAATGAAACCGGAAAATATTGATGAGAAAGCACCTTTATTTGTCGATGGACTTGGACTTGATTCCATAGATGCACTGGAGCTTACGGTTCTTCTCGAGAAAAAATACGGGCTTAAAATTCAGACCTCTGAAGAAGGTAAAAAAGTTCTCTATTCCGTCAGATCGATGGCTGAATTCATCAGGGAAAACAACAAGGGGTAATCGCTTGTGTCAGTAAGAATTTACATAACCGGTGCAGGCATTATATCATCAATAGGGCTTAATTACAGTGAGGTTCTCTTCTGCCTGAAGGCTTCAAAAGGAGGCATAGGGAGACTGACACTTCTGGATTCCGTTCATAAGGATGAAGTCCCTGTCGCCGAAGTAAAAGCCACAAATGAAGAGCTCAAGGGGCTTGCCGAAGTACCGGGAAAAGGTGTTTTTTCACGCACATCGCTGCTTGGCATTATTGCAGCACGGCAAGCGCTGAAATCTGCAGGAATAGAAAAACCGTTTGACGTCAGAACCGGATTAATCTCCGCTACTACCGTCGGAGGCATGGACAGGACCGAAAAATTCTTTAAAAAATATCTTAAAGATAAGAGTCACGGACGCTTAAGAGATGTCATAACACACGACATGGGCGACAGCACCGAAAAGATCGCAGAAGCCTGCGGGATAAGGGATTATGTTACAACAATAAGCACTGCCTGTTCGTCGTCGGCTAATTCAATACTTCTCGGATCAAGGCTTATAGAGAACGGATTTCTCGACAGGGCACTGGTGGGTGGTGTTGATTGCCTTACCCTTTTTACAATAAATGGTTTCAACAGCTTAATGATACTCGACAGTAACGGGTGCAAACCATTCGATGAAGAAAGGAACGGCCTCACTCTTGGTGAAGGAGCCGGATTCCTTGTCCTTGAATCTGAACGTGTTGTTGCCAAAACCGGCAGGAAAGCAATGGGTAAAGTCACAGGGTATGGCAATGCATGCGATGCATTCCACCAGACCGCATCATCACCCGAAGGAGACGGGGCCTTCCTGTCGATGCAGAAAGCCCTTCTGAAAGCAGGCATCAGACCTGATCAGATAGATTATATCAATGCCCATGGCACAGGAACAAAAAATAACGATCTGTCTGAGGGAAAGGCTATCGAAAGACTATTCGGCAATTCTGTTCCGCCATGCAGTTCAACCAAATCGTTTACCGGACACACCCTGGGTGCCGCAGGCGGCATTGAAGCTGTTTTCAGCGTGATGGCACTGGAGCAACAGTGCATATGGCCAAACCTGAACTTCACAAGAAAAATGAAGGAGCTTAAGTTTTTACCCGTTACTGATCTGAGAAACAACGTGCCTGTCAGGAATGTCCTTTCAAACTCATTTGGATTTGGAGGCAACAATACAAGTCTGATCTTTTCAAAACTCTGATATGGAGGCGTTTATAAACGGACTTAGTGCGATATCACCGCAAAACACCTTTGCTGAGGAAAAGCTTCTTCAGGAGCCAGGGGAATACTGCGACGTTCGCTTCATTAAGTGCCTTGAGCCTCAATATTCCGGATTTATCGACCCGATGGCTGCCAGGAGAATGAGCCGCATCATTAAGATGGGTGTGTGTTCTGCGATTAAATGCCTTAAGGACGCAGGCATAAGAAATCCGGATGCAATAATCACCGGCACCGGCATGGGCTGTGTTGAAGATACCGGGAAGTTCCTCATTTCAATCTACGAGAACGATGAGAAGCTGCTGAATCCCACGCCATTCATTCAGTCGACACACAATACCGTCGGAGCTTCAATTGCCCTGGCGCTCAAGTGCAATAACTATAATAACACATACGGTCACCGGGGATTCTCTTTTGAAAGCGCCCTCCTGGATGCTATGATGCTACTGCAGGAAAAACAGGCTTGCGATATTCTTGTCGGTGCATTAGATGAACTGACTCCTGACCTTTTTACAATTACCGACAGGCTTGGATTCTGGAAAAAGGTACCTGTAAATAATCTCTGTCTGAAAGATTCAAAAAGCAGGGGAAGCATTGCCGGAGAAGGGACGGCATTCTTTGCATTAAGCCGGCATAAAAGCGAAAAGAGCCTTGCCAGAATAAGCTCCGTGATGACATTCTTCAGACCTGAAAATATAACGGAGCTTCAAAACCGGATAACGAGCATAGGGAAACCCGACCTTGTAATACTTGGCATAAATGGCGATCCTCAGGGAGATGAGATCTATTCTCATTTGAGGAAGGGTATATTTAACGACATTCCAGCATTATATTACAAACACCTCTGCGGCGAATATGACACCTCGTCGGCGTTTGCACTTGCCATGGCTTCAGGAATCATCAGGGAACAACGCGTTCCGGACATAATGAAACTTGACGACATACCTGTTGGTGAGCTCCGGAACATTCTGATTTATAATCATCTTAGGAACGTCAATCATTCCGCCATACTGGTCACATCATGCTGAGATATCAGAAGTTCAATATTGCTTTCACTGTACTGATTATTGCATTAACCATAAGTGATATTTTCTTGCATATCCATCTACTGGCTTATGGTGGCATCATTCTTGCATTTATTGGCTTGCTGGCCTGGGGATCGTCAGACATCAGATCGGGCTGGTATGTTAAAACGTACTGCAAAGGCGATATGCAAAAAAGATCTTTATCGCTGACATTTGATGACGGACCGGATAAAATCGTCACTCCTGCCCTTCTTGATCTCTTAAGAAATGAAGATATCAAAGCCGCCTTCTTTTGCATCGGCAAAAAAGCAGAACAAAACCCGGATCTCCTGGCACAGATTGATAAAGATGGCCATGTTATCGGGGGACACAGTTATTCACATCATTTCTTCTTTGACCTGTTCATATCCGACAGGATGCTCAATGAGATGCAAAGATCAGAAGATATCGTTTTTAAAATCACCGGCAAAAGAATGAGATTGTTCAGGCCTCCCTATGGAGTTACCAATCCATTGCTGGCAAAAGCCCTGGAACAGAAAAACTATCATGTAATCGGATGGAGCCTCAGGTCGAAAGACACTGTAATTAAGAATGAAGAAAAACTGTTTGAAAAGGTTGCGAAGAAAGTGAAGCCGGGAGATGTAATTCTCTTTCATGATACTCAGAACCACATGGTAAATGTTCTCGGGAAATTCATCAAATTTGCAAAGGAGAACGGATTCACTTTTGAACGTCCCGACAAACACCTTGGAATTGAACCATATGGATAATTTTAAGTTACATATAATCAGCTTCACTTTGCTTATAGTGGTAGTATCTCTTCAGGCTCAGGAGTCCTTTAAACCAATGAGCGATATTCCCGGCTTTAAAGTGAGACTGGAGACCATGTCAAAATCCACCCTGAGCATTGCATGCGATTTTGTTCAGGAAAAGAACCTTGTGGTACTATCTGAAAAGATAATATCGAAGGGAGTCTTCTTTTTCAGGAAAGAAAACAAAATCAGGTGGGAATATACACAGCCTTACAGGTACCTGATAATTATAAGCAACGGCCGGCTATATACGCGCGATGATAAAAACCAGAAAGTGTACGACATCGAATCAAATAAAATGTTCCAGGAAATGAACAGGTTCATCAGCGGTTGTATCCAGGGCGACATCCTGAAGAATGAAAGGGATTATGCCACCGAATATTTTGAAAGTTCAACCCGGTATCTTGTAAAGCTGGTTCCCAGGGAAGAGAAAATGAGACAGATGCTGAATGAGGTTAACATCTGGTTTGACAAAAACGACCTGACCGTTTCAGGACTTAAGATGGTAGAATCGGGTGAAGATTACACAAAAATAATTTTCTTAAACAAGAAACTGAATACTGAGATTCCTCTTGAGAAATTTACTTTTTAACATCCTTCTGATCCTGTTGCTGAGCGGCTGTTCTGCTTCGCTTTTCAATAATTACAGGGTTTATGACATGCAGGCTGCCCCTGATGAGAATTCCTGCTCGTGGTTCCGCGAAGACACGGGCCGCTACCTGTTTCAAAGCTCAATTGATATTTATAAGAATAATTTCAGCGGACTGCTCTTCGTAAAACCTCTCAATGAAAGTCACCGCATTCTTTTTATTACGGAATTGGGGATCAAGATCTTCGACATGGAGTTCTTCAGAAAAGGAGATTTCAGGATACATTATTGCCTGGATGAGATGAACAGAAAATCCATTACAAACACTTTGGGAAACGATCTGTCGCTTATGATTTACAATATAGCGGATAACGGCACTGCTGAAGTGATGCAGGAGAGAAATGAAGGCAGGCTGGCAATTAAATCAGAAGATGGAAGAGGAACAAGATATTGTCTTATCAATAAAAAGACAGGAAAGATTGATGAACTTATAAAGACCGGAACCTTTGCGAAGAAATTAAATATCAAATTCTTCAGCACAGCCGGGACAGCTCCGGATTCTATTGTTTTTACACACTATAACCTGAAATTAAATATTCATCTGACCAGGCTTGATGAAACCGGAACAATTATTTCTGAATGACCTGTACATTATCAAAAGCACTCATTCAGAGAGTGTTAATAAATTAACAGTACAGGTCGGCATTAACCGTGACCACCTCATTTTCACGGGACATTTCCCGGGAAATCCGATCCTTCCCGGTGTCGCCACATTACAAATCCTGAAAGAACTGATTTCAGCACATCGGGGATACACTGTCAGGCTTGTCAGGGCAGGTAATATAAAATACCTCTCCTTCATCAATCCGGAAAAGAATAACCTTGTTGATTTTGATATAGACCTGAAGGATACAGAGAATGGCAATATCGGCTGCAATGCCAGTATTCATTTTGAGGATACTGTTTTCTTCAGTTTCAAAGGAGAATTTTTAAAAGGAAAAATACTTAAGAAGAACTAACCACGGGGCTCAAGGAGAAACACAGAGAATGCACGGAGTGAAATCCATGTTAATCCGTGTTAATCCGTGCAATCCGTGGTAAAATTCTTATATTTTGAAAGATACAGGGCCATCTCAGTTTTTAAAAATGAAATAAGCAATTGTCTAACATCCGGTTTTAATTACAAGAAAGTTTGCTTAAATTTATTGTTGTATATTACTTTAACTAAAATGAGAAAGCTGATCCTTTTTACTGCTGTAATCCTGTTAGTGTTTTCATCGGGTTGCAAACCAAAAACAGATTGTGACAGATTATACGATCTCATAAAATCAAAATCCGATTCAGGATACTTCCTGGAAGCTGCCAGGCTTGCAGATTCACTGAAATCTCAATGTCCCGGATCCGAAAAGCTTATTCGCAGGAGTGACTCCCTGGTGGATATAAATGAAATACTCAGTCTCGATTTTTCCTTCAGTGAGGCAGATTTTAACACAAAAGTTGAAAGATACCTGGGCAAGCCGACCGACTCCATGCTGGCGGCATGGAATAAGAATAAGTGGATAGAATGGAGAATGATCGACGGTGAGAAGAAGTATTTCAACAGAGCAGCCTCGAACCTTGTTCTCTTAAAAGACTTCTATGAGAACAGGGAGAAGCAGGACCGGGAAACTGCAGCCGATCCGGGGATGATTGCCCGGCTTAAACACACTGAAGAGGTTGTGAAGAAAACCGGAAATACTGCTCTGCCGGTACCGGTGGTCCCTGTGACAATGAAAATTGTTTATACCATCACTGTGCCCTCTGATGTGGTTCCTGATGGTGAGACAATAAGATGCTGGCTGCCTTATCCGAAAGAAAATCATAGCAGGCAGGGTAATATTGAATTCCTGTCAGCATCAGAACCCGAATATAAACTTGCTCCGGATTCCCTGATACACCGTTCCATATATATGGAGAAAAAAACTGTCAGGGGCACGCCAACAATCTTCAGCATATCATATCGTTACACATCATCAGGACTCTATTTTGATCAGAATGTGATAAAGGTACATCCGTATGACAAAACAAGCAGCCTGTATAAGATTTACACTTCCGAACAACTGCCAAACATTTGCTTCACCGAAAACGTGAAGCGCCTCGCTGATCAGATTACTGCTCCCGGAGATGATCCCCGGGAGGTTGTGCAGAAGATCTATTTATGGTTCAAGAAAAATATCCAGTGGACCGGTGCGCTTGAATACTCGGTAATGCCAAATATTCCTGAATATGTTTTCGAAAACAAACGCGGCGACTGTGGCATGCAGACATTTCTTTACATGTCGATGCTGAGATATAAGGGAATTCCTGTCAGATGGCAGAGCGGATGGATGATGCCACCCGGACATAAGAGCCTGCACGACTGGTGCGAAGTATATTTTGAAGGCGTCGGCTGGGTGCCTTCAGATATATCATATGACCTGCAGGCTTCAGAAAATATCAATCTCAGGGAGTTTTTCCTTTCCGGTATAGATTCATACAGGCTGATAGTCAACGATGGGGTTGCCTCGCCATTGTATCCTGAAAAGAAATTCCTGAGAAGCGAACCCTACGATTTCCAGAGAGGTGAAGTGGAATGGAAAGGAGGCAACCTCTATTTTGATAAATGGGATTACGAAATGCAGATCGAATATCTCTAGTCAACCTTCACCTTAACAACTGCCTTGCGTACCGGTGAATTCTCACCATCTTTCAAACCGGGACGGTGCAGGTCACCGGGGAAGAAGATGAAGAACCTGTCGGGTGCAGCCAGATAATTGGTAACCTGGTTGACAGTCATAAACATAATATCCTTTTCTTCATTATATGATTCTAGAATATCTTTCTGCTGAGATATTGGAGCGATCCCTATAAGTTCTTTTCCCTTCACGACGTACTGTATATCAATGTATCTGCGATGAGCTTCATATCGTGCATCATCTTCATTTTTAGACATATATTCACTTATCGGGGCATAGAGGTTATTTCCGTCGAGATCGTAACGTTTGAGCTCCATATTCGACAGATCGCTTTCCTTCAGGAATGTAAAAGCCTTATCCCATCTCTCCTTATGCTGAAAATAGGATATTGCAAATTCCCTGCGGTTAATTGAGGCATCAGGCGTTACCCCCCATCCGTTGAGCCATTCGCCTTTTTCAAACCATTTATTAATTTGTTTGTCACTCCAGGTTGAAGGATCATTTGAGGTCTTGCAACCAAATAAGCCGAAAAATACTGTTAATGCCATAATGCTAATAAATAAAGTTTTCATTCTCTGATATATTAATTTCTTGTCGCTATTGGAGATTCCTCACTTCGTTCGGAATGACATATTTCAATTAGAGACAAGAGAGCAGTGGAATGGCGGCTTGCCGCCATTCCACTGCTCTCCCTCTCAAAAAAAACGAATGTCATTCTGAGCGAAACGAAGTGCAGCGAAGAATCTCATGATTGTTTAATTAAAATTATAAATTTACAAAATGTCTCCGGTTTTGCCATACCCTGAAATAAAATATCCTATTAATCAAGAAAAGAACTTATCTTTTCCCGGCATTCCTTCCAGAATGCATCTGCCGCATCTTTCTCAGGCACAGGTATTGGCTTTATCCGTTTCCTGTAATTGTATAATACACCTGATCTGATCTCTTCCTGTGTAATTATTGATGCAAGCACATTTGCAACTTTCCCGGAACTTCTCATGAAAGGGGCGGCTATTTTATAAAGGAATGAAAAGAACCTGCTTTGCATCCGGTATATCCCTGAACTAAAAACACCCGGATCGAAGCTGAAAAACAGAAGATTCTTTCCCCTGTAGATTTCATCCAGATGACTGCACATCATGGCCTGGTAAAGTTTTGAACCGGAATATGCCCCAATTGCGCTATACTGATTATCGCTGATTGAATGCACCTTTGCAAACCTGTAAACCGGTGATGATAATGTAGCGATCCGAAGTTTTTTTGAATCAGGGTGATTCCTGATAATAATCTCATTGATAATAAAATGTGCCAGAAAATTAACCTGGAAAGTATATTCCAGTCCATTCTTTGTAATTGTACGATGCACAGGGCTAAGTATTCCGGCATTGTTAATCACCATATCGAATTCATGAACTTTTATTATCTCTTTGAATGCAGCAGCGGTATTTTCAAGGTCGCTGAAGTCGACCCTGTAATATGAAAATCTTTCACCTTGTTCAGATGAAGGCAGCTCTCTGCGTCCTGTGGTAACAACATGATAACCTTTTTCCAGGAATATCCGCACCAGATTAAGACCAAGACCCGAAGTCCCTCCGGTTATAAGAATTTTCTTATTTTTTATAACCTGTTCCGTCATTCAGCCGACCGTGAAAGGCATCAAACATAGTAAAAAGAGACGGCTTTGCAAAAATGTTTCGCAGTACCGGTTATTTAACATTTTTTAAATCCGGACTGCCTTGTGATTAATATGAATATAAGGTAATTTTACGTTAAACAGTATAAACATGAAAAAGAGAAACTTTGTCCTCATCAGCTTCTTTGCTTTGCTGCTTACTTCAGCAAATCTTTTTTCTCAGGATTGGCCTCAGTTCAGGGGAGTCAACCGCGACAGCAAGGCCACAGGATTCAAGGTGCCGGTGGCATGGCCCGACACGCTGACACCTCAATGGAAGATAAAAGTCGGAACAGGTGATGCAACGCCTGTGCTCGTCGGTAAAAAGATCTACCTTCACGCCAGGCAGGAGGCCGACGAGGTTATTATCTGTATTGAGGCAATGACAGGCAAGGCTCTCTGGGCCGACAAGTACCCTGTTCCTCCTGCAACTGGTCCTGCAGCTTCGCATCCCGGGCCAAGGAGTACACCGGCATTTGCTGATGGAAAGATTATAACATATGGTATATCAGGCATTATGTCATGTCTCGACGCAGAAACAGGAAAGGTAATATGGAGGCGCGAAAATCCTGCTAATGCGATTCCTCAGTTCTATACAGGTATGTCACCTCTTGTAGTTGACGGCATTTGTATAGCGCATGTCGGCACAAGGGACAACGGGAATGTCCTTGCGCTGGATCTGAAAACTGGGAATGAGAAATGGAACTGGCAGGGAGATGGTCCGGCGTATGCTTCACCATCCCTGATGGTCGTTGCCGGCAAAAAGCACATCATAGTACAGACTGAAAAGAATCTCATGGCTTTGAATTTTACTGATGGTAAAATACTATGGCAAATAGCAACACCCGTTCAGCAAAGGTTCTACAATTGCGTCAGCCCGTATATTGACGGCAACAGGATCTATTACACCGGTCAGGGAACAGGCACAAAAGCAATTGAAGTCATTAAGGAGGGAGACAAATATATCACAAAAGAATTGTGGAGTACTTCTGAGGTCGGGGCAAAATGGAACACCCCTGTTTTAAAGGGCGGTTATCTCTATGGTTTTACAGACCAGAGAAGGATCTATTGTCTTAACGCATCAGACGGCAAAACAGCATGGATCGATGGCGCTACTAACAGCGATTTTGCAACCATCGTTGATTGTGGACAGGTGCTGATAGGATTCCCGCAAACAGGAAACCTGATCGTTTTCAAGCCAGATCAATCAGTATACTCGGAGGTGGCAAGGTATAAGGTCTCTCAAACCCCTGTATATGCATTCCCTCTTGTTGCAGGGAACTTCATATACATCAAAGACGCAGAGTACCTGACACTATTTAAGATTAACTAACCCCCGCCCCTGAATACTCAGGGGCACCCCCTGAAGGGGGTTCAAATACAAACAGTTACAATATTCTGATAAAATTGTCAGCCCCCCTTTAGTGCCTGCTCTGAGCGAAGCGAAGAGGGGGTTGGGGGGCAATTAATTTCACCATACCTTCTCTACTAAAAGGATATTTCTCAATTCGGATGTTTTAAGATTTTCGCGGATTGTCCCTGATTCAGCAACGGAAATGCGGCCTGTTTCTTCAGATACAACAACCACTAGAGCATCGGTATGTTCCGACATTCCGATAGCTGCCCTGTGGCGCATTCCAAGGTTGGTGGGAAGCTTAAACTGATCAGTAACAGGCAAAGGACACCTGGCAGCAAGAATGAGCCGGTCTTCAATCAGGACAGCTCCATCATGCAGGGGTGTGTTTTTAAAAAATATCGTTTCCAGGAGTTTTGCACTTATTTCGGCTCTCATTATCTGGCCTTCATCTGTATATGTTCCAAGCCTGCTCTGTCTTCCGATAACGATCAAAGCACCAATTCTCTTTGAAGACATCGATTCTGCAGCTTTTACTATCTCTTCTGCAATTGCAGGTCCTAAGTGATCATCTTCCGCATTTGTAAGAAACTTCCTGAATGAAAACCTTGTGTTCTTAATATACCTGTTGCCGACCATCAGCAGGAATCGCCGCACTTCCTGCTGGAAGACTACAATAAGTGCTATTACTCCCACACCTATCACCTGGCCTATCAGGGAACTGGCAAGTTCCATATTAAGGGCTTTCACAATCAGCCAGAACAGGTAGATAAAGAATATTGCTATGAAGATGCTCATAGCCGCGGTGCCTTTAATGATCCGGTAAAGCTGGAACATGATAAAGGCTACCAGCACAATATCAAAAATATCAAGTATTGTTATCGGGACTAACATCATAAGTTTTGTTTCAGATTCCTGCCTGATCTCTTTTTATATCCTTCAGCTTCTCAATCAGCCTTACTGTCTGAACCGCCTCCATCACATCGTGAACCCTCAGGATATCGGCTCCTCCCATAAGAGCTACCGCATTGAGCACCGATGTTCCGTTAAGTGCTTCATCGGGTGTAATCCCCAGAGTCTTCCATATCATGGATTTACGCGATACACCTGCAAGAAGCGGCAAACCTGCAACCGAAAAATCTCCAAAGCGCTGAAGAATCTCAAAGTTATGCTTTATTGTTTTGCCAAAGCCAAAACCGGGATCGAGAATTATATCCTTAACTCCGGCTTCCTGAAGGGATACAATCTTCCTGCCAAACCATTTCAGGATATCAGCAACCACATCTGCATATACTGGATTATCCTGCATGTTACCCGGCATACCCTGCATGTGCATAATAATATACGGGACGTTAAGTTTACGGACCACATTGAACATCTCAGCATCAGCATCTCCGCCCGATATATCGTTTATTAATAAAGCTCCGCATTCCGTGACCGCCTTGTATGCAATCTCAGCCCTGAAGGTGTCAATAGAAATTACCGCATCCGGCAACTCCCGTTTAATCAATCTTATTGCCGACAAAGCCCTCTTCTCTTCTTCATCCGATGTAACTTCAGGGGCATACGGCCTTGTCGAATAGCCTCCGACATCCAGAATTGCCGCGCCATCTTTCAGCATTGAAGCAGCAGTTTCAATTATCTCCTTCTCTCCTTCCACCCTGCTTCCTTCATAGAATGAATCAGGTGTGACATTTATAATGCCCATCACCCTGGGTGTGGAAAGGTCAAGCAATTTGCCGCCCACATTTATATATTTTGGTTTGAAGGTCAAGTAAAAATGTTTATGTGTCGAAAATAGTGATTTATCCAATAACCCGCAATAAAGTCTTCCTCACATTTCCTGAATTGCCCCCGTGTTATTACATTTGCATCTGAAGCAATGCACGGAAAATGAAGCTTTTTGTTATTGAGGGAATAGACGGAGCTGGCAAATCAACACAGATAAGACTGCTGAGGGAGTATTTCTCAAGGAGAGGCTATAGCTGTGAATATCTTCATTTCCCAAGAACCGAAGAACCGTTTTTTGGTGAACTCATTGCCAGATTTCTGAGAGGAGAATTCGGGTCGATAAATGAGGTAGATCCCTGGCTTGTTGCAATGCTTTATGCAGGCGACAGAAAAGATGCGGCAGGTGTTATAGCAAACTGGCTGAAAAGCGGTAATATGGTCCTGTTGGACAGGTATACATTTTCAAACATTGCCTATCAGTGCGCCAAGCTCCCTGATCCTGAGTCGCAGGATGAGCTCATGAACTGGATCCTCGATCTTGAATTCAAGCATTTCGCAATACCTCTCCCCGACCTGAATATCTTTCTTGATGTCCCATTTTCTTTCACACAGAAAAAACTTCAGTCTTCAAGAGCCGGCGAAGACCGGACATACCTTAATGGCACCCTAGACATCCATGAAGAGTCGCTTGCATTTCAGAAGAAAGTAAGGGAAATATACCTGAGAGTGGCTGAATCGAATGACCGTTTATGTATTGTCAATTGCAGCGACGAAAAAGGGGAAATGCTGCCGCAGGAAAAGATCTTTGAACTGATAATTCAATTACTTTCAAAGAAGCGACTATTGTAACATGAAGATAATTAATTACATAAGCAGGATCTTAGTAGGAGTCGTCTTTATCTTCTCAGGAACTGTCAAAGCAATTGACCCTTTAGGATCCGTATACAAGTTCCAGGACTATTTTACTGCCTTCAACCTGGGCTTCCTCAATGACCTGAGCCTTTTACTGGCAATTATTCTATGCTCCCTCGAATTTCTTACCGGTATTTCCGTTTTATTCAACATAAGGTTCAAAGCAGGAATCTGGACAGTGATATTGCTGATGATGGTATTTACACCCCTTACATTGATCTTAGCACTGACAAATCCGGTTTCGGATTGCGGATGCTTTGGCGATGCAGTTCATCTTACCAACTGGCAGACATTCTATAAGAATATCATTCTTATGATCCCCGCAATATGGCTTTTCGTTAACAGAAATAAATTTACTTCGCCTGTCGGATCAGCAAGAGGATGGACTTTATTGTCGATCGTTGCTGTTTTCTTTGTCGGATTTATATTTTACAATCTCAGATATCTCCCGGTGATCGATTTCCTTCCCTATAAAACAGGTACTTATATACCGGATAAGATGATCATACCCGAAGGAAAACCAATGCCAAAATATGAGAGCACTTTCATTTATGAGAAAGACAGCGAAAGAAAAGAGTTCGACCTGACAAACTATCCGGCCGGCGATACCACATGGAAATTCGTTGATCAGAAATCAGTCCTGATTTCAAAGGGATACGAGCCTCCGATACATGATTTTGTAATAACCTGGCAAGGCAGCGACCTGGTTCCCATGATACTTACCTCAGAAAATCATACTTTGCTAATGGTTGCAAAATCGCTTAATACAGAGAATATTGAACCGTATATCAAAGGCTATGAAACTGGCCGATTCTGTATGGAAAACGGCATCGATTTTTATGTATTGTCATCATCGCCTGAAAATGATTCAAACATTGAAATATCAGATCTTAAGGTCTGCACCGTGGATGAAACGACCCTGAAAACAATGGTCAGATCGGATCCGGGATACCTTCTGCTTAAGAAAGGTACTATACTTCACAAATGGTCATGGGCTAACCTGCCTGAGAAGGAAGAATTGATCAAAATAACCACAAAAACAAATTCGTATAATTAAAACAGGGAATAATGAGAAAAAAGATCGTAGCAGGTAACTGGAAGATGAACATGAACCTGGAGGAGGGCCTCAGTTTTGCAAAAACCATTAATCAGTATTTTGATGAGAAACCATCGCAAAAAACAGAAGTCATATTATGCACACCATATATACACCTGAACGGTGTCTCTGAAATCGTGAAGAAAGGAAAAGTTGCACTTGGGGCACAGAACTGTGCATCAGAAGACTCCGGAGCATTCACTGGTGAAATATCTGCAGGAATGATTAAAAGCACCGGAGCACAATATGTAATTATCGGACATTCAGAAAGAAGAACATATTACCATGAAAATGATGCGCTTCTCAACAAGAAAACCCTCCTTGCTGTAAACAATGGCTTGAAGGTCATTTTCTGCTGCGGGGAAGTCAAAGAGGAAAGAGAATCAGGCAAACATCTTGATGTTGTGAGGCGACAGCTTCAGGATGGACTTTTTTCACTTTCAGGTTCAGACATGAGCAAGATCGTGATAGCGTATGAACCTGTCTGGGCAATAGGCACAGGTCTTACTGCAACGCCTGAACAGGCGCAGGATATGCATCATTATATTCGTGGACTGGTTAAGGAGAAATATGGCAGGGAAATTGCTGAAGATCTTACTATTCTTTATGGAGGAAGCTGCAAACCGTCCAATGCTGCCGAGATTTTTTCAAAACCGGATGTGGACGGGGGTCTTATAGGAGGCGCCTCGCTGAAGAAAGAGGACTTCGTAGCTATAGTAGAAGCAATATGAAGAAGCTTGCATTAGGTTTTTTGATCGTGATCATTTTACCAGGGAATCTTTTATCACAGGTAAAAACACCATTTTCCGGCGATCCCCTGAATTACAAGACAGAACTGACAGCCTTCATGGGACCTAACCTCAATGATGTACAGAAAGCTAATCTGAACTCATTTCTTGTAAAATGGGACAGCGCAGCTTTCAGCGATGAGAATAAATACAGGATCATTGACCTTACAAGCATGTTCCACGGCAGAGCTATGAGGCCCGTGCCTCATTTCCATGATCTTCTGGCTGCCCTTAATATCTTTATCGAAAAAAAGGCAGATCCTGAATTGCTGACTACCTGGCTGACCGGTCTCAGCGAAACTGCTTTCAATCCAAGGCTGAATAATGAGAGCATCGACAGGTATGTAAAGAATACCAGTATGATGATCAAGGATAATATACTTGCCGAAACTGCATCGTTAAAATGGAAAGTAAAGAACTGCAAACTGGAATTTAAGCATGACACTGTTTTCCTTGTAGAAATCAGAAATGCAACCCTTACATGCTATTCCATGAAAGACAGCACTGAGATATATAATGTATCCGGTACCTATTTCCCTGAACTTCAGAAGTTTCATGGCACAAGCGGTAAAGTGACATGGGAAAAGGCAGGCTATGGCGCTGATGAGGTGTTTGCCGAAATGGATAAATATGTAATCAATACTGCCAGAAATAATTTCACTGTCGACTCCGCAAAGCTTACATACAAAAGTTTTTTTAAAACACCTGTCACCGGAGTGCTGAGCGATCAAAGCATAAGTTTCAGGAATAAAGAGAGAGCTAATTTCCCGCGATTCGAAACATATGCCAAGGAGTTCAAGCTTGAAAATATTTACGAGGGTATGAACTATGAGGGTGGTCTGACAATTGAAGGGGCGTCTGTTAAGGGAACAGGCAGTGAATATATACCTGCTAAAGTGACACTTTTCAGAAACGACACTCTTTATCTTAAATTAAACTCTTCAGAGTACCTTTTTACAAAAAACGGTCTCGCCAGTGCTGAGACAGCAATGACTCTCTATCTCGATAAAGATTCAATATACCATTCCAACCTCGGATTTTCTTATATGGCAGATAAGAGACTCGTAAATCTTTACAGGGCGAATAATCCTGTCTCTGAAAGTCCCTACTTCGATTCTTTCCATAACCTTGATATGTACTTCGAGCTTCTCTCATGGGACATGAATGAATCAAACATAGTGCTGACACGGCCTCGCGGTGCTGCGCTCGGAATGGTTGCATTTGAATCGTCCTCTTTCTTTGATGCCAACTATTTTACCAAACTGGCAGGCATCGATCAGTATCATCCCCTCACACTGCTCAGGAAATTTGCAAACTGGTTTTATTCCGACACCTTCCCGATTGAGGAATTCGCAAAATGGATGGGCAAATCATTAGAAGTCACAACAGCACTATGCACTGAAATGGCAAACAGGGGCTTCCTGTTCTATGACCGTAAGTTCAATACAGTTACACTCAAGAGGAAAGTCGATGACTTCCTTACTGCAAGCGCAAAAAAGAAGGATTATGATGTGATCTATTTCACGAGTGAAACACGGGCTCCACTCGATAATGCCGTACTTGACCTTAAAAACTACAGGCTCAAAGTTAATGGGGTATCTTCAATTTTCCTGAGTGATTCCCAGCGCGTGGCAATTTATCCTTATAACCGTCAGGTGGTCATTGGAAAAAACCGGAGCCTGGCTTTTGACGGAGTAGTTGAAGCAGGGCTCTTTACAGTCTTCGGCCACCAGTTCACATTCGACTATGATACATTCAAGATAAGGCTCCAGTCGATCGATTCCATAAAAATATCTGTGGAGACGCAAAATAAGGATGAATATGGCAATCCTGTCATCAAGGATGTAGACAACCTGATACAGCTTGGGACAGCCGAGCTTTATATTGACGATCCGGATAACAAATCAGGGCTCAGAAGCCTCAGTCAATATCCGATTATCAACGCAATAACCTATTCATATATCTTTTATGATAATATTCCCGGACTGGAAGGCATCTACCCAACGGAAGATTTTTATTTCAGGGTAGATCCGTTCACATATAATAACATCGACCATTATACTAACGAGGATATGAACCTTGCCGGAGAATTTCATGCCGGTAAAATCATTAAACCGATCAGGCAGTTCCTGACTATCCAGGAGAACAACTCCCTTGGATTCAATATGAACATACCTGCCGAGGGAATAGATGTTTATGAATCAAAAGGCAAGCTGTACGACAATCTGAATATGAGCAACAAAGGTCTGATCGGCAGCGGCACCCTTAAACACCTGACATCGACGACCGCATCTGAAGAGTTCAGATTCTTTCCTGATTCAATGCTTACACAGGCAAAAACATTTAAGATCGATGAAGACGGAGCAGGCATATACCCCAGCCTCAATGCCGGGGATGTCAGAATTGAATGGCTCACCGAAAAGGATGAATGGCTGGCATACAATGCCGAAGGAAAGAATTTTAATATGTTCGGTAACGGAACCATGCTTGCAGGAAGCCTGAATCTTAAACCCGGTTCACTTAACGGAACAGGCGTAGTAGGAACGACCGATTCGCGGATCAGTTCGGATCTTTTCAGATTTACGGCTAATTCAATAAAAGCCGATACCTCAACTTACAATCTGAATTCAACCTCTACCAGCGGATATGCATTCATTGCCGAGAATGCCAGAACTGATGTTAATTTCGATACCAGGCTTACTAACTTTCACCTGAATACCGACACCTCGGTTGTTAAATTCCCCGAGATGCAGTATATCTGCACGATGACCGATTTCATATATAACATGGATACAAAAGTGCTCCACATGGAGCAAAAAGGAAAATCGGATACACCTCTTCTTCCTCCTGATAAGCTCATCAGGCTAGATTTCAACAACCTCGATAAACCGACATTCTTTGCAACAAATGTCATCGGTGACACAGTTGCATTTTCATCCTGGAAAGGCAGCTATCACCTTGACGGAGAGTATATTGAAGCCGAGAATATAAACTACATCCATATCGCCGATGCACTGATCCAGCCTGAAAAAGGAAAGATCACAATCAACAGGAGAGCAAAGATAAAACAGCTTAATAATGCAATTGTGGCAGTCAATAACCGCCATCTGCTACACGATGCAAAAATTGACATTGAATCAACAAAGAGATATACCGGGAGCGCAATCTACGACTATATTGACGAGAACAAAGAGATACAGCAGATAAGCTTTCCTGAGATAATGGTAGATACAATGGCAACCAGCGCCAGAGGCTACATAGCCCTGAGCCAGAAATTCATGCTGAATCCTGCATTTTCATTCTCAGGCGATGTAAATCTTTATTCAACTAAAGACCAGCTCTCATTTACAGGAGCTGCAGGCATAGTCCACAAGTGCAGCAACCTCAGATCATACTCACTCAAATTCAAGGCATATATAGATCCGAAGAACATTATGATCCCTGTAAGCGAGAAACCAAGGGACATAAACGACAATATGGTATTTTCCGGTTCATTCATCAACCTCGACTCGATCCACATTTATCCTGCATTCCTTTCTGCACAGAAATCATGGACAGATGTCGGCATCGTTAAATCAGGAGGATATCTGTATTTCGATAAGGCCAAATCAAGATATCTGATCGGCTCTCTTGAGAAGATCGCTGATCCTACAATAAATGGCAGCCTGATTGCTTTCGATAAAAATTATTGCGTCCTGTCAGGTGAAGGAAAACTTGACTTCGGAACCAACTTTGATCTTGTCGGTATGAACAGTGCAGGTAAAATCATACACAGGATCGATTCCGGAGATGTAAGGATCAATGCAATACTGGCCTTCGATTTCTTCTTCTCCCCCGAGGCAATTAAGATCATGAGCGACGAAATAAGGCTGATGCCGTCACTGAAGCCGGTCACCCTGAATACTGAATTCTACACAAAAGGAATGAAGGATATGCTTGGTGTCGAAGCCGCGCAACAGATAAGCGAAGAGATAAACCTTTTCGGTACTTCGAGAAACCTCCCGAAGGAATTCAACTATGAGATCATGCTGAATGATGTGAATCTTTACTGGAATGAAGCCACATCATCATTCAGGTCGGAGGGTAAAATTGGTATAGGCTTTATCGGAAACCAGCCGCTCAACGTTTACGTCGATGGTTTTGTAGAAATACAGAAAAGACGATCAGGCGATATGTTCGATATATATCTGAAAGCTGATGAGTCGACCTTCTATTATTTCTCATATATAAGAGGCAACATGATGACACAGGCTGGCAATAATACTTATAACTCTATGATAGCCAATATCAAGCTTAATGACAGGAAACACCCTGATTCGTCAGTCAGACAACCATACATATATATGATATCGGTTGAAGACAGGCTGGGTAAGTTCCTTCAGAGGATGTCAAACAGGGGAATTAGCGGCGAGGAGGATGTCAGCCTTGATGGCCTGGTAAGATAGCTTTGCCTCTCTCTCCAGTCTTAAAAGTACTTTTTGTAAAAGCAACATTATGCAAGTTTTCTATTCCCCCGATATTTCAGGCAACTCTTTTACTCTTGATAAGAATGAATCCAAACATATCATAAGGGTTCTCAGGATGAAGAAGGGAACACCCGTTAACCTGATTGACGGGAAAGGAAACCTTTTTAAAGGCATTATAAGCATTCCTGATCCTGCCGGATGCATAATCGATATTGAATCGGTTGTCCATGAATTTGAAAAGAGGAATTACTGGCTTCATATAGCCATTTCACCCCTGAAGAATACCGAACGTCTGGATTGGTTTATCGAAAAGGCTGTGGAAATAGGTATTGATGAGATCACCCCCATTATCTGCAGAAATACCGAAAAACCAGGCATTAAGTATGAAAGGACCAGGAATATTATCATCTCGGCAATGAAGCAATCGCTAAAGGCATATGAACCTGAACTTAATCCAGTAAAAGACTTTGAAGAATTCCTGGCAGGAAGTCATAAAGGGAAACTCATGATAGCGCACTGCTTCAGCGATATGAAACGAAGCAGAATAGCAGATATATATAAAAAGGGTGAGGATGCAGTGATAATGATCGGCCCTGAAGGAGATTTTTCAAGGGAGGAGGTTGCAAGAGCAATGAGTAATAATTTTACTCATATTCACCTGGGCTCCAGCAGGCTCAGAACAGAAACGGCAGGCGTTTCCGCCTGCCATTCCATATACATTGTCAATCAGTAGTCTCTGTAGTCTCTGTATTCTCTGATCTTGTTTTCCATCTGCCTGATTTTCGAAGAGCCTGGTCGAGAATATACTCGATCTGTCCGTTCGTGCTGCGAAATTCATCTGCAGCCCACTTCTCCAGTGCTTTTAGCTTCTCCGGGGCAATCCTGAGAACAAATGGCTTTTTTTCGCTCATGCTAGGAGTGTAAAGTTCCGGCGTTAACAACTGGTGTTACATCCTTATCGGCGCAGAGCACCACCATCAGGTTGCTTACCATAGCTGCTTTCTTTTCCTCGTCAAGGTCCACGATCTTTTTGCTTGAAAGTTGTTCCAGAGCCATCTCAACCATCGACACTGCACCTTCTACGATCTTGAACCTGGCGGATACAACTGCCGAAGCCTGTTGCCTGCGAAGCATTGCATTTGCAATTTCCTCAGCATATGCAATATAGTTGATCCTGGCTTCAATGACCTCAATGCCGGCTATCTGAAGCCTTTCCCGGATCTCTCTCTCGAGCTCTTCATTTATCTCTTCGCCGCCGCTGCGCAGGGCAATTACTGCCTCATGGTCCTCAAAATTATCATAAGGGTAAAGACCGGCGAGCTTTCTCAGGGCTGCATCGCTCTGGACGAGGACAAAATGCTGATAATCATCCACGTCAAACACTGCTTTAAAAGTGTCGAGCACCCTCCATACAAGTACGAAACCTATTTTTATCGGATTCCCCACCTTGTCGTTTACCTTTATCGGTTCACTGTCGAAGTTGCGCGCGCGAAGTGAGATATGTCTTGTAACATAAAAAGGATTGACCCAGAAAAATCCATTCTCCTTTATAGTTCCCTTATAAGCTCCAAACAGTACCATTACAAGTGAACTGTTCGGGTTTACCACCTTGAAACCTATGGTGGTGATAATAAATAATATCAGAAGAACAACGCCCAGCCAGATTACATTAAATACAAATCCGGCAACAGATCCGCATAGGAAAATAAGTACCATCAGCAGACCTAAATAACCTGAAATTGGTTTTTTTGTGAATTCCTGTTTCATAGATTTAATATTAATATGATATCACAAAGATATTATTTTAAATAATACAAAACAAGAAAAAACACAGAAAAATTTTTCAAACGAAAGGAAAAAAGACATAATTAACTGAATATAGGCATATTAGAGCATGGAAATAATGATTATACTGAAGTGTATCATACGAACTGTTCGGAACAAAGCTGAATTGAGAAATACGAAGGGTATTTCTGGCTTCCGCTAAGGAGATGAGATTAAATAGGTATGTGGAGAGAGAAGAAGATTTCTCGCTTCCGCTCGAAATGACAGGAGAATTGGGTATTTTTAATAGGGGGGGGAGAGAGGAATCTCCCTGATAATCAACTGATCCATATAGTATCCATTGTCATTCCGAACTAAGCGCAGCGAAGTGAGGAATCTCCCTGATAATCAACTGATCCATATAATGTCCACTATCAATACCGACGCTCAGTAAGTGAGGTATCTCTCTAAAACACCACCAGTCTCAGAAAGCACTCTTCTTTATATTCCGAATCAGCCGGTGTGTCAGCCGTTTCCCGGGAACCGGTTTGACCATGTTCAGGAGACCGATCACATCGCTAAACTGGGCGTTAATGCCGAAAGCATCCTCAAAAAGATCGATTTTATCAGTTTTAATTTCGCGGTATGAAAGGAAAGGAGTAAAATTTAAACCCATAGGCGTCATTTTTTATTTTGAAAACGCATATGGATTAGAAATTATTGCAAATGTTAATAATTTCTTAATATATTAATAAGGTACAACGGTGTTACGGTGCGACGGTATGACGGCTTTAAGCCTTGAACCGTCATACCGTAATACCGTCATACCTTAACACCGTTAATTGAGCGTCAGCGAAATCTTCTTCTCCTCCATCAGCTTCCGCATATTAATCAGAGCATACCGCATACGCCCCAGAGCTGTATTAATGCTGACATCGGTGATTTGTGCTATCTCCTTAAAGCTCAGACCTGCATAATGTCTCAGGATAACAACCTCGCGCTGATCTTCGGGAAGCATTGTTATCATTTTACGAACATCCTTCTGGATCTGCCACCTGATCATATCATCTTCCACATTTGCTTCCGCAAATTTCTTTGAATTAAAGAGATCGGACTCATAATCATCGTTCGAAACCGTATTCATCTGCTTGATCCTGCGGAAATGGTCGATGATAAGGTTATGTGCAATACGCATCACCCAGGAAATGAATTTGCCGTTATCCTGGTATTTGCCGGCCTTGACCGACTGTATGACTTTCATGAATGTATCCTGGAAAAGATCTTCGGCAAGCGCCTGATCGCGTATATATAAGCTTATATAAGCGAATACTTTGTTTTTATGACGCAGGATTATTTGATCAAAGCAGGACTGCTCGCCTTTTATGAACCGTTGTATCAGTTCATAATCGGAAATCATTTTGTTCATAGCTCACTCTTTTTAGTTACAAAGAGTAGAGTTGTTTAATAGGCAGTCCTCCTTATTAAGATGTTAAACATAACACAAAAGAAAACAAATATTTTTAATTTGAAAGTGTTACTTTTGAATTTTAACAAAACTTTTACACGAACGGACAGAATTCATTGATGAACGGGAATATTGAAATCAGGGGTGCAAGGGTCCATAATCTTAAAAATGTAAGCATACAAATACCTCGCAACAAGCTTGTTGTAATAACAGGTGTATCAGGTTCAGGGAAATCGTCGCTTGCCTTCGACACCATTTATGCTGAAGGCCAGAGAAGATATGTCGAAAGCCTGTCAGCATATGCCCGCCAGTTCCTGGGAAGGATGAACAAGCCTGAAGTCGATTTTATCAGCGGCATTCCTCCTGCAATTGCTATTGAACAGAAGGTTAACTCCCGTAATCCCAGATCGACTGTCGGTACTTCCACTGAGATCTATGATTATATGAGGCTCCTTTATGCCAGGATCGGACACACTTACTCACCTTTATCCGGCAAAGAGGTCAAAAAGCACAGTGTCGACGACATTGTCGACTTCCTGGCATCGCTGCCCGAAGGCACTAAGGTTATAATCACTTCATCAGGAGAAATCCCTGAAAAGCTCAAGATATCGGATTACTTCTCCTTTCTTGCCAAACAGGGATTCGACAGGATAGAATCAGAAGGTGAGATTATCAGGACAGATGAGATAAAAGATTACGGAAGATTTGAACCAGGACAGCACATTAACATTGTTATCGACAGGCTTATAATAAGCCACTCTTCCGACAGCTTCAGCAGAGCAGCCGATTCTGCACAAACCGCCTTTCAGACCGGACAGGGTTATTGCCAGGTTGTAATACTTAATGACGACAGTGCAAAAAGGGAAAGCTTCTCAAATAAATTCGAAGAGGATGGAATACTTTTCGAAGAACCATCTGAATATCTTTTCAGCTTTAACAATCCGATTGGCGCATGCCCCGTTTGCGAAGGCTATGGCAAAATTATCGGGATTGACGAGAATCTTGTTATACCAAACCAGAACCTCTCTGTCTACCAGGATGCCATAGTATGCTGGAAAGGCGAAACAATGAAGAAATGGAAAGAGAGGCTTATTCTGAATGCAGACAAATTCAATTTCCCGGTGCATAAACCATATTTTCAGCTTTCGGAAGATCAGAAAAGGATTTTGTGGACCGGCAACAAGTACTTCTATGGGATCAATAAATTCTTCGATCATCTTGAAGAGAAGAAATACAAAATACAGTACCGTGTTCTGCTGAGCCGTTACCGAGGAAAAACAACTTGCCATGAGTGTAAGGGATCCCGTTTGAGAAAGGAAGCCGGATATGTTCTGGTGGCAGGTAAAACCATACAGGAGCTTGTAACAATGCCGGTAGGCAGACTTTATGAATATTTCAAAGACCTTATTCTCAGTTCCTCCGATGCTCAGATAGCCGAGAGGCTGCTAAAGGAGATAACCATAAGACTGAAGTTCCTGATAGATGTGGGGCTCCCCTATCTGACCCTCGACAGGCTTTCATCGACATTGTCGGGAGGGGAGTCGCAAAGGATAAACCTCTCAACAGCCCTGGGCAGCAATCTTGTAGGTTCAATGTATATCCTCGATGAACCAAGCATCGGACTCCATCCGCGTGATACCAACCTCCTGATTACAGTGCTGAAAGAGCTGCGCGATCTTGGCAATACTGTCATCGTCGTGGAACATGAAGAAGAGATAATAAGGGCTGCTGATGAGATCATAGATATGGGGCCCGAGGCAGGCAGACTTGGCGGTGAAGTTGTTTACCAGGGAGGCCTCGACCTGTCCGCTTCAAACAAATCACTTACAGCCGGCTATCTGAGCGGCAGGATATGCCTTCCCGTTCCGCGAACCAGAAGAAAGTGGAACAGCTTTATCGAAGTTAAAGGTGCAAGGGAAAACAACCTGAAGTCGATAGATGTTCGTTTCCCGCTTCATGCAATTACTGCTGTAACCGGAGTCAGCGGATCAGGCAAATCGAGCCTTGTTTCAGAGATACTTTTCAAGCATTTATCGAACCTCATCAACGGTAATAACCTGAAACCCGGACAATTCAGCGGTATCAAAGGCGACATTGGAGGACTCACAGGTATTGAGATGGTCGACCAGAATCCCATTGGTAAATCGAGCCGTTCAAATCCTGTCACTTATCTTAAAGCCTATGATGAGATCCGCAAGCTATATTCGGAGCAGCAGGCTTCAGTTCAAAACAATTTCAAGGCATCGCACTTTTCATTTAATATCGAAGGCGGCAGATGCGAAGAGTGCCAGGGAGAAGGTATTATAAGGGTAGAAATGCAGTTTATGGCCGATGTGGAGCTTACCTGTGAAGCCTGTAAGGGTATGAGATTCAGGAAAGATATTCTTGAAGTGAGGTATCACGGCAAGAATATCTATGATATGCTCGAAATGACAATTGATGACGCAATTGATTTCTTCAATAGTCATCCCGGAAGGACCGAAAATAAGATAATCGAAAAACTGAAGCCACTGGCGGATGTCGGGCTCGGGTATATTAAGATGGGACAGTCTTCAAGCACCCTTTCGGGAGGTGAGAGCCAGAGAGTCAAGCTGGCCTATTTCCTGAGCCAGGAAAAGAGTACCGGCCACATAATCTTCATCTTCGATGAGCCTACGACCGGGCTTCACTTCCATGACATAAAAAAGCTTTTAAAATCGCTTAACGCACTGGTCGATCATGGCCATTCAGTTGTATTGATTGAGCACAACCAGGAGATAATAAAGAGCTGCGACTGGGTTATAGATCTTGGTCCTGAGGGAGGAGATGAAGGTGGTTATGTAGTTTTCGAAGGCAAACCTGAAGATCTGGCAGGATGCAAGGATTCGTATACAGGAAGGTACCTGAAACCAAAACTGAATAAATAAGAGGCTGTCTTAAAAGCCCCTTTCTTTTCTATTGCCCCTAAATCCCCTAAAGGGGACTTCCTGATTCTCTGATATTTAAAGAACCCCCTTTAGGGGGCAGGGGGCAAGAATCAGGCTTTTGAGACAGCCTTTAATTATCTGGTAACCAATATTATTTCTTCAACTTAAATCCGAACATTATTGCCACACAGCCACTGGCAGGAGTATCACCCGGTCTATTGAAAGATGACACTTTTACGACTATTTTTAGCTGCTGACTCGACTGGAGCTTGAAATCCCACGATGAAGCATATTCATGATCCTTGTTCGAATAGAGGACGTTTTTATTAATATCCATGATCTTAAATTCAACTGCCGGGAGTTTGCTTTCGCCAACTATTGCAACCCTGTATTCCATGTCGGAATAAAACGTTTTGTAGAGTTCCGCTTCCTCACCTTCAACAAGCACAGCAGCATGATAATTGCCATCGTGCGTATAGTTCTCAAGTTCCGGAAGACACTCCTTTTTAGCAAATGCCTTGCATTGCGCATCGGCAGATGCGTTAAGAGCAAAGACTAATATTGCTATTACCGGTATTGTCTTTATCAGTCTCATGGTTTCCTAGTTTACGAATGAATTTCTTATTTCAGCCACGGTTTTTGACAACTCCAGGAATATTTCCGGTGTCATATCAGTTGTAACTTCCGATTTTAGCAAAGTTGTATTTGATGCCTGGTCATATTCAGTTTTGACATTTCCGGTAGTCAGTTTGATCTTATCAAAAACCGTCTTTAATTTAGTGACCTGAACAATAAGCTCATCAACTGACGGAACACCCTTGCTGTCGTTTAAAAGATCAATCAGAATATCAATTGACAGCTTCTGGTCTATTATCCTTCCCACCAGCTTGTTTCCGTTGAATTCCTTCATATCTACCAGCTGAGTTGAAATATACAAACCTTCTATCCAGCCCCCCACAAGAACGGTTGCTGCCGTGGCCGGCTGACCATTGTCCTCGAGATACGAGCTGGAGTTCATGAAGGTCTGGGAGACAACATCCATGATAACCTCGCTGTTATTTATATTCTCCTCGAGTTTATCAATATCTTCCTGTTCAATGGCTTTCAATATACCAAGCCCGTCCGCCATCTTCTTTGCCGCATTCATATAATCGATAAGAAGCTGTGTCTGTTCATAAAGGCTTGCAAAGCTCAGGTCGCAGGTATAAACGCCCAGGTTCAGTGCCATAGCCTTGCTTGTTACATAAGTATTCTGTTTAGAAACAGAGTTGAGAAGATTTTCATTGAACTGAGCGCCTGCTGACTTGATCAGCATGGCTGATTCAAGGGGTGAAGGGAGGGCATTGAAGATCGTTTTAGCCTGATCAATATCCTGTTTTATTTCAGTAATATTTTCCGGTAATTTCACCTCTTCGTCTTCCTTGGCAGGTTTCGTGCCGCTTTTACAGCCGGTAATTAAACTGATTGCCAGAATAAATACCAAAAAAACAACCGAACTGATTCTGTTCTTTTTATCCATGGTTTAAGTATTTAATTGTCAAACGTAATCAACGACTAAATTAGTATAATATTTTTATTTTTCAAAAAGAGCAACATTTATTGACTCTATTTTTAACTTTGCCGGAAATATCCCTGATGTGAAAAGATCAGATAAAAAAATTAAGGAACTCGCGGCAATCCTAAGGAAACAAGATACAGCCATCATAACTGATGCCATAAAGACGCTGAGGGATGAAGAGGCATTTGAAGGGGCCATTCCACTGCTGGCTTCCTATTATGATCAGTGTTCCGAAAAATCGGTGATGAAAACAATCGAGGAATTCTTTAACGACCTGAAAGACCTGTCGGCAAGGACTGAAGTGATCTCAGAAATAAGAAAGCAATGGAAACCAAAGACTATCAGTATGTTAGTGGCATCATGCTGGCAGTCGGGACTCGATTATTCAGACTACCTCGGAGATATGGCAAGAACATTCCTGAAAGCTGACTATACCACTTCCATAGAATGCATGACCGTTATCGAAGGTTCAATACAGAACAGCACCAGGGCGAGGAAAGATGAGATAATCAACCTGATCATGGAAAGCCCGCAAGCTTTTATAAACGAAAAGAATGCGCTGGTTCACGAACTGATCACTATCCTGGAAAGATAATCAGTCTTCTGACGAAAAGTACTTCATGAACTGCGTTCTCTCGAACACCATGGGTTTCTTATAATTACGGTAATTCAGCTTGCCTTTGAAATCGCTGATTGCTGAGAATCCGTTTTTGTCCATCCATGTTTCAATCTGGCTGTTCATCTTTTTGATAAATGGGATTCCCTTGTCGTACAGTACCGAACATACCTGAACCGAATCAGCCCCGGCAAGAAGGTATCTTATTGCATCTGCCCCACTGTGCACACCGGTGGAGGCTGAAATATCAATTCTGATATCCTGAGCACTTGCCATTCCTATCCAGCGCAAAACCATTCTTCTTTCATTTTCGTGGCTGAATATGGAAGCCGGCACAATATCGAGGTGATTTATATCTATATCGGGCTCATAGAACCTGTTGAACATAACAACCCCGTTGACCTTCCTCATATAGAATTGATCCAGCATGTACAGGATATTGGAAAACCTGTAACCGATTTTTATTGCCATTGGAATGGATATAGTCTTTTTAAGCTTCTCAATCAGTTCGAAGTAAACCTTTTCAGTCTCTGCAGAGGATTTCTTGCGGTCGGTCGGTAGAAGAAATACATTTATTTCAAGTGCATCTGCCCCTGCATCCTGTATGTTTCTGGCAAAATCTGTCCATCCTTCTGATGTATAACAGTTGATGCTCGGGATTACAGGTATGCTGATAAGCTCCTTAGCTTTCCTGATAAGAGTAAGATATTCGTCAACAGAATGGGATTTAACATAATAAGCTGTATAGTCATCTGCTTCAGGATAGCTGTGCGAGGGCTGAATTGTGTGGATATACTGATTGATCTGCTCTTCGAAGAGCGACTTCAGCACAACGGCACCGGCGCCGCTGTCTTCAGCTTCCTTCAGATATCCAGGTGTTGAAGTCAGCCTGCTGCTGCTGACTATCAAAGGACTCTTTAGCTCCATCCCCAGATATTTAACCGATAACTTTCCCATATTTCTTAATTAATTAAAAGCTAACCACTACTCACCAATCACTTTAACTTCTGTTTCCAAATATAATACTTCCAATCCTTACAATCGTACTACCTTCCTCAATAGCTGTAACAAAATCACCTGACATGCCCATCGACAACTCGCAGAAGCCGGGAATTTGTCTGAAATATTTTTCTTTCAGCTCCCTGAAATATCCTGACAGCTTCCTGAATTCAATCCTCACCTGGTTCATGTCGTCGGTGAAAGTCGCCATTCCCATAACTCCGCATATCCTCGCAAAGCTGATCTGCCTGAAATCTTCCGACTCAATCATTTTAACCGCTTCTTCTATTGAGAATCCGAATTTCGTCTCCTCCTGAGCAATATGAAACTGCAGCAGGCAATCAATCTGCCTGTCAATTTTTTTTGCTTCAGAATCAATTGTTTTCAGCAGTTTGAATGAATCTACCGAATGTATCATCCTTATAAAAGGCGCGATGAATCTTACCTTGTTGGTCTGCAGATGACCAATAAGATGCCATTCAATATCTCCGGGAAGCTCATCTTTCTTCGAAAGCAGTTCCTGTACACGGTTTTCACCGAATATCCTGTGGCCTGTGCTGCAGGCTTCAAGTATATCTGAAACCGACATTGTCTTGGAGACTGCAACCAGTTTTACTGAAGAGGGGATCTGTTTCTTAAGAGAAATAATATTTGCAGCAATATCCGGCATGTAAATTTAATCCAATAGATGGATCACCAGTCCGCTTCTGAGCTTTGGCTCAAACCACGTAGTCTTTGGCGGCATTATATTCCCTGAATCGGCAATATTGATAAGCTGTTTCATCGACACGGGATACAGTGCGAATGCCAATTTCATTTCGCCGCTGTCCACTCTCTTTTTAAGCTCTCCGAGCCCCCGTATTCCGCCTACAAAGTCGATGCGTTTGGATGTGCGAAGGTCCTGGATATCAAGTATCGGCAATAGTACCTGCTTTGTAAGTATGGTAACATCGAGAACTCCTATAGGATCATTATCATCATAAGTCCCTTTTTTAGCCTTAAGGCTGTACCACTTTCCGTCAAGGTACATGGAGAAATTGTGGAGCCTCCGGGGTTTATAGATCTTCTCCCCTTTTTCCTTGATTTCAAATCCTGCTTCGAGCTTTGCCATGAACTCCTCTTTTGTCAGACCATTCAGGTCTTTTATTGTCCTGTTATAGTCAATTATCCTCAGCTGATCATCGGGAAAGATTACTGCCAGAAAATAATTATACTCTTCGTCACCCTTGTGATCATGGTTATTCTCACTCTTCTCCTTCCCCACCAGTGCAGCAGCAGCTGTCCTGTGATGACCATCTGCAACGTACATATATGGTACCTTCTCTGCAAATATCTTTTCGATCCTGGCTGTTGTTTCCGGATCCCTGATAAGCCAGAAATGATGGCCAAATCTGTCTTCAGCCGTGAAGTCATATTCCGGCTTCTCTTTTTTGACTATCTTCTTTACGATACTATCCAGCTCTTTTACAGCAGGATATGTGAAGAATACAGGTTCTATATTGGCATTATTGGTCCGCACATGCACCATCCTGTCCTGTTCCTTGTCAGGCCTGGTAAGCTCATGCTTTTTAATCACACCTTTAAGGTAGTCATCGACCGATGCACATCCCACAATTCCATACTGAGTCCTGCCGTCCATCGTCTGGGCATAGATATAAAAGGAGGGTCTTTCGTCCTGGATGAGCCAGCCTTTCTTTTGCCACAGTCCAAAATTTTCAACTGATTTTCTATATACTGCCCCGGAATGAGTATCAGTATCAGGCGGCAGATCGATCTCAGCCCGCGTTATGTGAAGCAGTGAGCACTCTTTCCCCTTCGACATTTCAAGAGCCTCAGCAGTATTCATGACATCATAGGGAAGAGATGCCAGATCCCTGGCAATTTCACGGGGAGGTCGGAGTCCCCTGAAAGGTTTAACAACAGCCATTAAAAGAATATTTTAATCCTACTTGTTTACCCTGAATTTTTCGTTTCCGGTCTTAAAGTAATCCACAATCTGTTTTGCAGCGGCAACACCTGCATTTATATTTGCCTCCTCAGTCTGGGCTCCCATCTTTTTAGCAGTAAAAATGAACCTGCCCTTGTATTTTTCCTCGAAGAGTGCCCTGGCATCCGGCTCAACATCTGAGAGGTACTTGAAATCAGGTCTCTCTTCGAAGATCTTTGAAAGACCCTCTTCATCAATTACTTCCTTTCTTGCTGTATTTACAAGTACTGCATCTTTCGGCATTTTCTTCAGCAAGTCGTATCCGATTGATTTTTTTGTCTTGTCGTTTGCAGGCATGTGGAGTGAAACATACTGGCATTTTGAATAAAGCTCCTCAGCATTATTACATGCTTTAACACCAGTCCTTTTCATATCCTCCTCACTTACAAAAGGATCGAAAGCATGAATATCCATACCGAATCCTTTGGCAATTTCAGCCATGTATTTCCCAACATTCCCGAATGCATGCAGTCCGAGAGTTTTTCCACGCAATTCGGAACCTGATTTTCCGGCAAATCCTCCTCTGGCCTGGTAGAGCATCATTTCGAATGCCAGCTCTGCAACCGCATTGGAATTCTGCCCCGGAGTATTCATGGCCACCACTTTATGAGCAGTGCATGCCGGCAGGTCGAGGTTGTCATAACCTGCACCTGCGCGAACGACTATCTTCAGCTTTTTCGCAGCATCAAGCACCTGTGCTGTAATGATATCGCTGCGGACTATCATTGCATCAGCATCGGCAACTGCTGCAAGCAGTTCTGATACATCCTTATAGTTCTCAAGCAATGCAAGCTGGTGCCCTGCTGCATCGGTCACTTCACGTATAAGCTTAATTGCAACGGGTGCAAAGGCTTTTTCAGTTGCGACAAGTATTTTCATATTTATTCTATTAATGGTTTTTTTCAAATTCTTTCATCGTATCCACAAGAGCCTGAACACTCTCCTTTGGTAAAGCATTATAGGTTGAAGCCCTGAATCCGCCAACCGAACGGTGTCCGGCAATACCTACCATCCCTTTCGACTTGGCAAAGTCGGCAAAAGGCTGCTCAAGTTCTTTGTATTCCTCAGCCATAACAAAGCATATATTCATGACCGACCTGTCTGCGGCATCCTTAACAGTCGGGACAAATAATTTATTCCTGTCTATCTCATCATAAAGGAGCTGTGCCTTTTCAATGTTCTTTTTCTGCATAGCCTTCACTCCTCCCAGTCCTTTCAGCCAGACAAGTGTTTGCTGTGCTGCAAAAACTGCAAATACAGGAGGCGTATTGAACATTGATTCTGCCTTTATATGTGTTCTGTAGTCGAGCATTGTGGGTATAGGACGTGTTACTTTTCCGAGAATATCCTCTTTCACTATAACAAGTGTTACACCTGCAGGTGCCAGGTTTTTCTGCGCACCGGCATAAATGAGAGAGTATTTTGATACGTCAACCGGACGGCTGAAAATATCTGACGACATATCTGCAATAAGAGGGATATTAACATCCGGATCCTTTTTCAGCTCAGTGCCAAATATCGTGTTGTTTGATGTGATGTGGAAATAGCTGGCATCAGCAGGCACCATATAAGTCTTTGGTATATAGTTGAAATTCTTGTCTTTGGAAGTAGCGACTTCTACTGCTTCACCAAACAGCTTTGCTTCCTTGTATGCCTTGGTTGCCCACTCACCGGTTACCAGGTAGGCGGATTTTGTATTCATCAGGTTCATCGGAACCATGGCAAACTGAAGGCTGGCTCCGCCGCCAAGGAATATAACCTGGTAGCCTGCCGGTATCTCCAGAAGCTCCCTGCACAGGGCTATTGTGTCATTCATGCATGCAATGAATTCCTTGCTGCGATGAGAGATCTCCAGAACAGAAAGTCCTGAGCCTGCAAAATCCTTTATTCCTTCAATTGTCTTGTCGATCGTGTACTGCGGCAGTATTGAAGGACCTGCAAAAAAATTGTGTTTTTTCATGATAGGTATATTACAATTATTACTGGTAAAACTTTGTTACGCCTGTTACAAAAATATAATAAAAAAGTGCGGTTCTGTTAAATAATTAACAGAAGAAGCATATTTTTATAAATTATTATCAACAAGAATACCGTTTTTTATTACAGGTATCTTTCTCGTAAAATCCGGCGTCAGGCAGAAGTGCAGGCAATCATCAAGACCTTTATTTTTCAGCCTTGAGCGCTGGGCGGCCTTCTCAATATAACCCGGCAGGTCGTTTTTTGCCAGTGCCCACAGATCTAATGCTGCAAGTGTCGAATCGCATATTGTTGAATAGAGTCTGCTGTTCATAAGTCTTTCAGCAAATGCTCCGGCACATACAGTATCCTCAAGATTAAACCGGTTCTTCCATCCGGCGCAGAAAAGAACCACATCTTTCTCGCGGGCAATGAGCCACTCTGCCAGGGCGCTTATGTTCAGGAATGAGCCCACTGTTATGGCACTTGCCGAGGAAGCCATTTTTATAATCCCCGTGCCGTTTGTAGTGCTGTAAACTATCGTTTTTCCGGATACTTTTTCCTGTGTAAAGTTGAATGGTGAATTGCCGAAATCGGCAAAATCGAGGACGAATCCGTCACGCTCGGCAGCTACGAGATATCCACGGCTCTTATACTCTTTGGCTTCATGAACCTCAGCCACAGGAATTATTGAAACTGCCCCGTTTTCAAAAGCTGTGCAGATAGCCGAAGAAGCACGCAGAATATCAATTATCACCACTATCGAACCCGAATGCAGATCAGCCTCATACAAGGCCGGTGAAAGACATGTCTCGAGCTTCCTTAATCCCATTTCCGCAGCTGCAATCTAATTAAACTCAAAGATAAAATACCGTCACACCGTCATACCGTCATACCGGCACACCGTTGCACCGTCACACCCTTATTTATTATAAAAAGGCAGGTCGGTTACTTTGGCTTTCAGATCCTTGTTCCTGATACGTATAAATATTTCTGTATCTCTTTTCCAGAAACCTTTTACGAGATACCCCATTCCAATCCCCTGTTTCAGCATCGGCGACATTGTACCGGATGTAACTTCTCCAATTACTTTCCCGGCGGCATCAACAACTTCATAATGCTGACGGGGAATTCCACGGTCAATCATTACGAAACCCTTCAGTCGTCTTTCAACACCCTCATTTTTCTGTTTTAGCAACAGGTTTTTATCAATAAAATCCTTTGAATCAGTGAATTTGGTTATCCATCCAAGTCCTGCCTCAATGGGTGAGGTATGATCGTTGATATCGTTTCCGTACAGGCAATATCCCATTTCAAGTCTCAGGGTGTCCCTTGCACCTAATCCGACAGGCTTAATGCCATACTCCTCTCCTGCCTTAAATACTGCATTCCAGAGTTTAGGCCCATCTTCATTCTTTACGTAGATCTCACATCCTCCGGCTCCCGTATATCCTGTTGTCGAAAACAGCACATCTTCAATGCCTGCAAACTCAATTTCCCTGAATGTATAGTACTCCATATCAATCACACCGGACCTGGTAAGCTTCTGCATGGCCTTCAGAGCCAGAGGCCCCTGGACAGCCAGCTGAGCAATGGAATCAGAAGCATTTATAAGGTCTCTGCCAATCTTCAAACCAAACTTATCAGCATTCTTCACACACCAGTTCCAGTCCTTTTCGATATTGGCGGCATTTACAACAAGCAGGTATTTCTCCGGATTGAACCTGTACACCAACAGATCGTCTACAATTCCTCCCATGCCGTTAGGGAAACATGAGTACTGAATTTTACCGTCAAAAAGAGCTGATACATCGTTGGAAGTTATGTATTGAAGGTATTTTAATGCTGAAGGTCCGGTAACCCGGAATTCGCCCATATGGGAAACATCAAAAACACCGATCTTTTCCCTTACAGTTAAATGTTCTTCATTTATCCCTGAATATTCCACCGGCATATTGTATCCGGCGAACGGGATCATCCTTGCACCAGCTTCCTGGTGAAATTTAGTAAAAGCAGTGTTCTTCATAGTTAAAACTCAAGTATTTTAAATTCCACTCTTCTGTTTGCCTTTCTTCCGTCGGGCGTGGCATTATCGGCTATCGGCTGAAGAGAACCAAAACCCTTGTACTCAAGGCGTGTTGCCTCAACACCCTTATGTATCAGGTAATCAACTACTGACCTGGCCCTGTTTGCCGACAAAGTGTTATTTAGTGCCGCACTTCCCGTATTATCGGTATGGCCTGAAATTTCAATCTTCATCTGAGGATTATCAATGAGAATATTATAGAGACGGTCAAGTTCAGAATATGAGCTGGTCGTCAGAACTGCTTTGCCTGTTTCAAAAAGTATATTGTTGAGAACTACTTTCTTTCCGACTTTTACTTTAATGAGCGAAATGTCAAGATTAAATACTTCTTCCGCATATGTTGCCGGAATGTTTATACGCTTCATGTCTGAAAGGAATCCGGATCCGCGTACATCTACCATATATGATTTCTTCTC
>JALONV010000045.1 GCA_025454755.1 Bacteroidales bacterium
ATTGATAAAATAAGATTTATCTCAGGTCTGGTAGAATCTGAATCACCCGACACTCTTAAAACAATAGCTTTCGAAGCAAGGAAAACATCTGACAATACAGTTCTGGTGATCGGTTCGGCATTTGCAGGAAAAGCCAGTATTGTTGTGATGGTAAGCGATAAGCTGATCTCTGAAATGAAAATAAGCGCGGTTGAGATAATCAAGGAAATAGCTGGTGAGATCAATGGTGGAGGCGGCGGTCAACCATTCCTGGCTACAGCCGGAGGTAAAAATCCCGGAGGTATAAACAATGCAATAAAGAAAGCCGGGGATTACCTGAAGAAATTATAGATGGTTCAGGGTTCCGGGTTTCCAGAAGTAAACAAACTTCTCGGCGAACAAGAACAGATAAAAAGGTTCCGTCTGGTCACCGAGATCTGCTTTGGCGGTGAAAAAGACTCAACGGTACTAACCAGGATCAGGAATGGAATTACAGGCATTCTGAAAGGATTGCCAAAATTTTAAAATTAAGCCTCAACTCATAGCTTAGTAATTTTCTTAATTTTGAGCCGTTAATTACTGTGATGAGTAAAAAACTGCTCTATATCTCTTTATTAGCCGCAGCAATTGTTGCATTACTCCTGCCATCATGCACACCCGGATCATGCTTCGAGGAGACAAATGCTTATGTTAAAGCAACATTCTATCTTGAGAGCTCCGGTAAAGCCGATGCACCCGACTCCCTTACACTTTTAGGCATCGGAAGAGACACTGGCGCCATCTACATTAAAAGCCGCAATCTGAGACAGGCGCTGATCCCCCTCGATGCTTCAACGGAAGGATGCGGTTTTGTAATGAAAATAAACGGCGTTTACGACACTGTCTCATTCACCTACACTACATATTTGCAGATGCTGTCAAAGGATTGCGGCTATACTTTTTATCATACAATCGATATACCTGTTTATACAACTAATATTATTGATACCATCACAATAGTTAAAAGTTCAATTACAACCTTTAGTGAGGAGAACATCCGTATATATTATTAGCTTATTTGCAGCTCAGATAAGCATCCCGGCAATAAGTCAGAATTCAGAGATACCTGTCGACACTGTTGAGGTTCCTCTGAAGATCCGGACTGCCCTGGAGATATCAGGTCCTGTCCTCTACTTTACAGACAAAAACATACTTAACCTCGAAGCATTTGTTACAGTTGATCTGGATGAGAAGAAGTCTCTTTATCTTGGCGGAGGCTATTCTGATTACAGCTACTCACAATATAACTACAGTTTCCTGGCAAAAGGTTCTTTCTATAAGGCAGGTGTCGATTTCAACCTCCTGCGGCCCGAAATGACAGAAGGTAAATACTGGGCTGGCGGCGGACTTCATTATGGACTGAGCAGGTTTACTTCTGAAACACCTTACCTGAAACACGATAATTACTGGGGTTCAGTTTCTTCTTCTCTCACGGAACAAAAAAACTGGTGCCACTTTTTGGAAATATCAGGCGGATTCAAAGCTGAAGTTTTAAGGAATCTCAGTATCGGCTGGCTGATCAGCATCAGGAAACTTATATATACTGGTGCAGCTAAAGAGTTGAGGCCAATATATTATCCCGGTTATGGCGACGGAGGAAAAACACTGACATATGGACTGAACTATTATATCTCATATAATATCCCGTTCAAAAAAATCAAGGTCTATATAATGCCTGAACCTGTTGAGGAATCAGAAGAGGATGAAGAAAACCAGGATAACACTAATAATACTCAGATCGGAAGACAGGGCATAAGTCGTTAGTTATCAGGCTATTGGATCATTTATCTGCCCGACGCCCGGTGCCTGGCGCCTGTCGCCATCTTTCTTACTGAACATCAGCAACCCCAGATACGTCAGTGATCCGTTCAACAGGATCAGCTCAAAGCCAAACTTATACCCGTTAAAAAGCTGAACCGAATACCTGCTGAGGAAGAAACAGATAACTGGCGAAAGGATTGCAATCAGCGGAGTAATATTATCTTTCACGCTGCGCCTGGTAAACAACCCGAACGCATAAAGGCCAAGCAGCGGGCCATAGGTGTAACCAGCTATCGTAAATAACTTGTCGATCACTGCCCTGTCGTTTAGGGCGCTGAATATCATTATGCTGATAAAAAACAGCAAGGCAATTGAAAGATGAACTATATATCTGATGCCTGTCGATTTCTTTTCAGAAAGGTCTGTTCTTTTATTGAGGCCCAGGAAGTCGATGCTGACCACTGTTGTCAGAGATGTCAATGCACCATCGGCACTGGGGAAAGCCGCCGAAATAAGTCCTATCAGAAAAATTACGCCTGCCATCGGTCCAAAGTATTTCAGGGCAATGGTCGGGAAAAGATCATCGGACATGCTTACTTCAATACCTCTGCTTCTTGAATAAAGTAAAAGAAATGCCCCGAGAAAAAGAAAGAGCAGGTTTACAAGCATCAGTATACCGCTGAATGTAAACATATTCTTCTGAGCCTCCTTCAGATTTTTGCAGCTCAGGTTCTTTTGCATCATTTCCTGGTCAAGCCCGGTCATGGTAATAGTAATAAACATCCCTGAAAAGAATTGTTTCAGGAAGTGTCGTTCATGGTGCCAGTCGGTTATGAACATCCTTGAAATACTGCTGTCGCCTATCTGCGCAAATAGATCCTTCACAGGTGTTCCCATTGCTTTACTGATGTAGAATATCGACAGGATCACGGCCAGCAGCATGAAGGTCGTCTGCAGCGTATCGGTCCATACAATTGTGCGAATGCCTCCCTTTAGAGTATATAGAATTATCAGAATGATAAATATCAGCGCAGTCACCCAGAACGGAACATTCCATGCATTGAATACAAAAACCTGAAGTACATTAATCACCAGGAACATTCTCATCGATGCTCCAAGTGTACGTGACAAAATAAAAAAACCGGCGCCTGTTTTATATGACCAAAACCCAAAGCGCTGTTCCAGATAACTGTATATCGATGTCAGTTTGAGTCTGTAATAGAGTGGCATCAGTACCAGGGCAATTACATAATACCCGACCAGGTAACCAAGCACCACAACCATATAACTGAACTGTGTATCCTTAACCCATCCGGGAACCGACATGAATGTGACTCCTGAAAGAGAAGCGCCTATCATTCCATATGCAACTACGAACCATGGCGATTTTCTGTTACCGATAAAAAACGACTGACTGTTTGCTTTTCTGGCAGTGATCCATGTTACAATAAACAAAAGAATGGTATAGAGGAGAAAGATCCCTAGTATCAGTACCGGTGACATGTTCAGTAAATAAAGTTACAAGGATAGCAAAAAGAATGCAACCCAAAAAATGCAATTCTTTTTTTTAAAGCAATAATTGGATTAATTTTGCCTAAAATAATCCTATATGAGTTTTAACGAATTCCCTTCAAGGCTGCTGGAAAACGCAGTGAATGAATTCGCATCACTACCCGGAGTAGGAAGGAAAACAGCTTTCAGGCTGGTAATGAATCTGTTGAAAAGAGATGCTGAAGATGTAAAACGATTTGGCGAAACCATAACCAGGCTTCATGATGAGGTCCACTATTGCAAGATCTGTAACAGCATCTCCGATACGGAGATCTGCACAATCTGCAGTGATGAAAAACGCGACAGGTCAGTGATATGCGTTGTCGAAAACATTCAGGATGTGATGGCAATAGAGAATACACGTCAGTATAAAGGATTATATCATGTCCTCGGTGGCATCATCTCTCCTATCGATGGCATTGGTCCTTCAGATCTTAAGATCGACAATCTCGAGGAAAAGATCATAACCGGCAGTATCAGGGAAATAATATTCGCCCTGAGCACCACCATGGAAGGCGATACAACAAATTTTTACCTCTATAAAAAGCTCGGCAAATATAATATTGCCATTACAACACTTGCACGCGGCGTTGCCATTGGTGATGAACTCGAATATACTGATGAGATAACCCTTGGACGTGCCATAAACAACAGAAACCCATATCAGCAATGATAAGATCTGTAAAGAAATTCCTTTCCACCTCTGGAAAAAGCATGAGACGCTCCGCCATAAGGGAGATACTCAAGCTGCTCCAGAGACCGGGTATGATCTCTTTTGCAGGCGGACTGCCCGCCCCGGAAACCTTCCCTGTTGAAGACCTTAAGGAAATAACGCTTGAAGTTCTTGAAAAGCAGGGAGCAGAAAGTCTTCAGTACGGAACAACTGAAGGAGATCCTGGTTTGAGGAAAGCTCTTGTCGAAAGACATAACAGACAGGGATTGAAGATAGGAATTGAAAACCTGATAATAACCACCGGATCACAGCAGGCACTCGACTTAATTGCAAAGATATTCCTCGATCCTGGCGACTATGTTATCTGCGGCCTTCCCTCCTACCTTGGCGGACTGAATGCATTTTCAACATATGGGGCAAAACTGAAGGGCATTACCCTCGATGAGAACGGAATGAAACCGGATGAGCTGGAGGAGACAATAAATCATCTTAAAGAACTCGGCAGAAAAATAAAATTCATTTATATAATACCCGATTTTCAGAATCCTGCAGGCATCACTGTCCCGGAATCCAGAAGACAGAAGATCATTGAAATAGCTGACAGATACGACATCCTGATTGTTGAAGACAGTCCGTACCGCGAAGTCCGTTTTGAAGGAGAAATGCAGAAGATGATGTGTGAGCTTGATTCTACCGGCAGGGTGATTACACTCTGCACTTTTTCAAAGATCCTGTCTCCGGGATTCAGGGTTGGCTGGGTTATCGGAAATCCTGAAATTCTTGACAGAATCGTGATGGCAAAGCAGACTGCTGACCTCTGCACATCTTCGTTTGTTCAGAAAGTCATTGCACGCTATATCGAGAAAGGGCTTCTCGAAAAAAACCTTCAAAAGACGATCTCCCTCTATAGTGAAAGACGCAATTATATGATTAGCTGTCTGCGCAGGTATATGCCTGAAAACGTGACATGGACGGAACCGAAGGGCGGACTCTTCCTCTTTGTCACTCTTCCCGGGCAGCTGGATTCAGATGACATCCTCAGAAAAGCGATTGATAAAAATGTTGCATTCGTTTCCGGATCTTCATTTTTCTGCAACGAATCAGGGCGTAATACAATGCGTCTTAATTTCTCATTTTCGGGTACTTCTGATATTGAGGAAGGAATCAGGCGGCTGGCAGGAGTAATCAGGGAAGAGATAACAGGCAAATAAAATTTATGGAGCTCTCAGTAATAATTGTCAGCTACAACGTAAGGTATTTTCTCGAGCAATGCCTGCTTTCTGTGCGTAAAGCTTCCGAAAACCTTGACTGTGAAGTTCTTATTGTTGACAACAATTCTACTGACGGATCCTGCTCCATGGTTATCCGCGAATTCCCTGAAATGAAGCTCATTATGAACAGTGAGAACAGGGGATTCTCAGCAGCCAACAACCAGGCAATGAAGATTGCTTCCGGACGTTACTTGCTTCTGCTTAATCCTGATACCATCGTTGAAGAAAATACCTTTAAAAGTTGTATCAAGTTTATGGATTGCCATCCCGACGCCGGGGCAACCGGCGTAAGAATGATAAATGGGAAAGGCAAGCTTCTCCCGGAATCGAAACGAGCACTGCCCACACCCAGAACTGCCTTCTTTAAGATGTCGGGATTATCATACCTGTTCCCGAAATCAAGATTTTTCAACAGATATTATCTTGGGCATCTTGACAGCCTGGAGACTACAAAGACTGACATAATATCAGGAGCTTTCATGTTCCTGAGCAGGGAAGCTATGGTTAAAACAGGGCTGATGGATGAAGAGTTTTTTATGTACGGCGAAGATATTGATTACAGTTACAGGCTTCAAAAAGAAGGTTACAGCAATTACTATTACCCTGAGATAAAGATAATTCACTACAAGGGAGAAAGCACCAAAAAGGAAAATGTGAATACTGTTGTCAATTTTTACAGGGCAATGGTAATATTTGTAAGAAAACATTTCTCAAACGGCAGCATGAAAGGATTTATTCATTTGATTCAGGCTGCAATATTTTTAAGTGCAGGAATATCGCTTTTGAGAAAGTTCTTCAAGCGTATCCTGCTTCCTCTATGCGATGGAGCTGTAGTCTATCTTGTATACCGGCTGGCAACAGCTATCTGGTCAGTGCATAAATTCGGTGAAGATTATCAGTACCCCGATTTATTTACAGATTATATAATCCCTGGTTATACATTTGTTATTATCCTCGCTACAGCCTTGCTCTCAGGTTACAGGATCCCTTCCAGGACTATCAATGCATCCAGAGGAGTGATTGCAGGGACATTATTCACACTTGTGGTTTATGCACTTCTGCCACTCAACCTGAGGTTCTCAAGAGCAATAATCATTATCGGAGGACTGCTGGCGAGCCTCGCTGTGCCTTTTTACAGACTGCTTGTTTCATTCATCTTTTCGGATATTGCTGAAAATCCTTTTTCGAGGATACGAAAAACAGTTATTGTTTCTGATCATCAGGGATTCTCAAGGATCATTGACCTCCTTGCTTCGACCAAAGCCCGGAATATTATTGCAGGAAGAGTCAGCATCCGCGATGATGACCTGACTGAAGAGGTGCTTGGAAACCTGTCGCAGATGAAGGAAGTTGTGAGGGTCAACAGGATAAGAGAGGTTATTTTCAGCACACGTAAACTGAGCGCCTCTCAGATCATTGATTCAATGCACCAGATTTCCGATTATAATATTGCAATACGTATTGCATCTGCTGATGAAAAATATCTTCTTGGCAGCAGATATATTAGTCCGAAAGAAGCCGTGAAACCATTCTTCAGGCCTCTCTTCAGAAAAGGAAGGTGAACATTTTTGTTTTACCTGTGTTACTAGAGTACAGAATAAAAGTTAAACACAGTAATGGCACGAATGAATGTTTTGCTTCCGGCAATGGGGGAAGGAGTAATTGAGGCAACCATAAATAAATGGCTTGTTTCTGAAGGAGCTAAAGTGAAGGAAGATGATCCCCTGGTTGAAGTTGCCACAGATAAGGTCGATTCAGAGGTTCCTGCACCTGCAGAAGGGACGATTATCTCAATAGTTGCGGCAGAAGGTTCTACCATAAAGGTTGGTGAGATAATTGCCATTATGGAAAATAACAGTTCACGCACGCCGGAAGAATCACGTCAGATAATAAAGGAAGTCGAAAGAGTAAGGGAAACCATTACTGAAATGAAGAATGAAAAGAAGGAAGTTGAGGCTCTTTCACATGATCTCAAAAGCAGGACCCCTTCAGGAAAGTTCATATCTCCCCTTGTAAGAAGCATTGCTGCGCATGAAAATATAAACTATACCGAACTCGACAGTATAGCCGGCACAGGGATGGATGGAAGGATAACCAAAGAAGATATTTTTCAACTTCTTGAATCAAGGAAGAAAGAGGAAGCATTAATGGCTGCAAAGGCTGTGAAGGCTGCAAAGCAAGAAGATATGGGAATCGTCAATATGAGTGGAGATGAGGTTATTGAGATGGACAGGGTACGAAGACTCATCGCAGAACATATGGTTCTGTCGAAAAAGACTTCGCCTCATGTCACCTCGTTCATTGATGCCGATGTAACGAAGCTGGTAAAGTGGAGAAACTCAGTAAAGGACAAATTCTACTTAACTGAAGGCCAGAAACTTACTTTGACTCCAATCTTTATTGACGCTGCAGCAAGGGCATTGTATGAATTCCCGATGATAAATATATCAGTTGAAGGCAACAACATAATTAAAAGGAAGAATATCAATATAGGTATGGCTGCGGCGCTCCCAGACGGCAACCTGATTGTGCCTGTCATTAAGAATGCCAACGAAAAAAGCCTCACGGGCCTCGCAAGAAATGTCAATGACCTGGCTGACAGAGCAAGGAATAACAAGCTGAAACCCGATGAAATAACCGGAGGCACCTTTACAATCACTAATTTCGGAAGCTATAACAATCTTGCAGGAACACCTATAATAAATCAGCCGCAGGCAGCAATACTTGGAACAGGAACCGTAAGGAAAATGCCGGCTGTTATTGAAACCCCCGAAGGAGATGTAATAGCTATCAGGCATATTATGATTTTGTCACTCAGCTATGATCACAGGGTAATCGACGGCGCTCTTGCAGGAAGATTCCTGAACAGGATCAAGGAGATTCTTGAAAACTATTCATCCGACCTGGTCTGACAGGCTGAAAGACCAGAAATTTCCGCCGGACATGCAGGTCTAAATCCCTCTTGTGTAAAAAAGGATATAATGTTTTGCACATTTTCTCTAATATTTCTACTATATTAGTACCCTTTAAGTTTAGAAGCATCAGATATTAAACCATCCTGCCTGTGTTTGGTCGTGAGATACAAATTAAAAGATTCCTAATTACAGTGTTGCTGGCTTTGCTGGTAATTAATATTTCATTTTCCCAGGCAAGAATTGAGAATAAGTTGAAGTTTTATGAGGCTGAAGGCTATGTTTTATTCGAGGAATATAAGGAAGCCCTGAGGCTTTATCTTGAACTGATCAAATCTTATCCCACCAACGCAAATCTCAAATACAGGATCGGCCAGTGCTATGTTAACATCCCTGAGGAAAAGGAAAAATCAATTACATTTCTTGAGGACGCGGTAAAAAATATTAATCCTGCATACAGGGAAGGAAAATTCAAGGAGACCGGAGCACCCTACGATTCTTATTATTTCCTGGCCAACGCATACAGAATAAATAATCTGATTGACAAAGCTCTTGAAACCTATGAGCTTTTCAATAAAAACCTCGACACCAAAGTCTACAACCCTGAAGTTGTGGATCTTCAGATACAATCCTGTCTTCATGCAAAAGAGCTGATGAAAATCCCTTTGTACATCAGGAAAGAAAACCTGGGGGAACTCATCAATGATAAAAACGCTGACCTTAATCCTGTTGTCTCAGGCGATCAGAATACAATGGTCTACAACAGGCTGGAACCGTTCCAGGAAGCCCTTTACTATGTCAGAAAAGTTGATGGTAAATGGAGCAATCCCTTAAACATAATCCCTGATCTGGGACTCGGACAGGAAAGCGGCAACTATGCCACCTCTCTTTCACATAACGGCAATGAGCTTTTTATTTACCGGCGTGGAGCTGATTACGATGGCAATATTTATGTTACCAAAAAGACCAGCAGCGAGCGATGGTCGAACATCCTAAAACTGAATGACAATATAAATACAAAATACTGGGAAAGCCATGCCACTCTGTCACACGACGGTAAGAAACTTTATTTCACATCAAACCGGAAGGACGCTATCGGTGGCCTTGATATCTATGTTTCTGAAAGAGACAGTGCCGATGCCTGGGGCCCCGCCCTTAACCTCGGATCAGTTATAAATACCGAGTATAATGAGGATACTCCTTTCCTCAGTGATGATGACAAAACATTGTTTTTCAGCTCAGCCGGGCACTACAACATGGGTGGCTACGATATCTTCTATTCAACTCTTCTCGATAACGGAAAATGGTCGGCTCCAATGAATATCGGATATCCGTTGAACACTACCGATGATGATCTGTTCTTCCATCCTCTGAATGATGGATACCAGGCTTATTATGCGATGATCTCCGAGGAAGGTTATGGGCTCTCTGATATTTACCGTATAGAAATATTCTCTGATCAAAACCCGCGCAAATTTACCGTACGTGGGAATGTCAAGGTTGCAGGCCTTACAGTATCACCCGACGATAGCGTACTTATCAGAGCAACCAGCCTTAAGAATCCTGAAAAATCATCGGTCACATATTCCGAACCGGCTACAGGCGATTATAATTTTATTGCCGAGCACGGCGATTACGAGGTTGCATTCGAAGCTCCCAACAGTGAAAGGATTACAAGGGAACTTAACCTGCCTCTGATGGCAGAATCAGACACATTTACTGTCCCTGAAGTGGTGCTTCCTAAAACCGACTTTGTTGCCGATCTGAAGGTGGAGCCCGGGAAAACAACCAGAGACACTCTGGTATTTCCGCTCAGAACCGAACCAAGATCTCTCCTGACTGTTGAAAAATGGGCTGGCGACTCGCTCATCTCTTCCGAAACTTTTTTAGTTAACGATACTTTATTCAACTATATGATGGCCAGGGAGGCTGGCATAGATAAGTTAAAATTCATTCTTACAGACAGATACGGTAATAGTACAACAGCCGAAGTTCCGGTTGTATATGAGGCTCCAGAAAAAATCGTCCGCCCTGAATACAGCACTATCGTTGCCAAGAAGCAGATTGTCGCATTCACCGGCATGCAGAAAAACCGTGCCGATGATAACATGAGAAAGATCATTGATGAAGCTGATATTGAAAGCCAGCAGTTTGGTACAGTCGATGACGTGGTTTCATATATCAAGGATAAGGCGGCTCAGAGCAATATAAAACCTGAAGAGGTTGATAAACTGGCTCTGAAGGTTGCAATGATGGATAACGTTCTTACACAGGCGGCTGTCGACCTTCTGGAAAAATATGCCGAAGGCGACTTAAAGAAGATACTGAGCGAGATTGATATCTACAAGCTGAAATTAAAGACATGGACTGACCTTCAGAATTATATTATTTCCAGGTCCGGTGGTAAACTCACGGCAGAAGATCTTAATAATCTTGCTGCAAAAATACTTGCCGCAAAAGAACCTGAAGTCATCAAGCCTGAAATTGTTACACCAGCAGTCGAACCTGAAGAAGGCAAGAAATTGTGGTACCTGTGGCTCCTGCTTGGATTGGGAATTGTCCTCTTCCTGATTATAATCAGGAGAAAACGGGACAAAGCAAAAAAACAATCATAGGATTATCTCTTAAACACCCTATTGGTTTACTGACAAATTTTATTAAATTTGTCAGTAAACCAATAGTTATGAGAAGAAGTCTTAATTATCTTCTTCCTGTTTTTTCCTTTTTACCGTTGAAGCATCAGAATCTCAAATCTGTTTTGATGTTAATAAGTGGATCATTATCAAACAAAAATAAGCCGGAGCCATGGGATTTCCGTATTTAAAAAGTATTATATTTGTTATAATGAAAAGTTTCAGAGGGAAAATAATGTACCTCCGTTTGCAGCTATTGACTCTGATAATTTTCACGGTCGCTGCCTCAGCCCAATCCACAAAGGAGCTTAAGGAAATCTTTGCCCAGGCTGAATCCTACTACCTCTATGAAGAATATGATCTGGCAAATCAACTCTATATCATCATGGAGAATCCGGAGAATCTTAATTTAAGCTATAAGATCGGCACCTGTTATCTGAATATCCCCGATGAGAAAGAGAAAGCAATTCCATATCTTGTATCTGCAGTAAAAAATGCTGTTTATGATTCCAAGGCCGGTTCTTTCAAGGAGAAGAGAGCGCCGCTGGATGCTTATTTCTATCTCGGTAAAGCATACATGATCAATAATGAGCTGGAAAAAGGTCTTAACACTCTTCAGACTTTTACCAATCTTGCCAGGGAGACTCAGAAGAAAGGTGGGATGGAGAACCTCGAATTCGTGGATCAGCAGATACTGGCCTGCAAAAATGCAATAAAGTTCGTAGAAAATCCAGTCCCATTGAGCAAGAAAACACTTGGCCCGGGCTTCAGCCAGGGATCAATGAATGAAAATCCTGCCGTAAGCTTCGATGGCAACACTATTGTATATACAGAACGACGCGGTCTCTCAAATGTCATTCTCTTTTCAAAAAGAATAAGAGGAAAATGGCAGAATCCAGTTGAAATTACCGAACAGCTGAATGCGGGAGAAGATTGTTCATCCTGTGCACTCAATGACCATGGCACAGAACTGTATATTTATAAAAATGATATGTTCGACGGCAACATATATACTTCAAAATATGTTAACGATTCCTGGACTCCCATTGTCAGGCTGAATAAAAATATTAATACCAAATTCTATGAATCCCACGCTTCAGTATCTGCCGATGGAAAGAGGCTCTTCTTTACAAGCAACAGGGAAGGCGGACAGGGAGGACTAGACATCTACATGTCAGAGAAAGAGGCATCAGGAGACTGGGGTATTCCCGTTAATCTCGGCCCGGCAATTAATACGCCGTACAATGAAGACAATCCATTTATAACCGCTAATGATTCTGCACTTTATTTTTGCTCTGAAGGTCATAACTCAATGGGAGGATATGATAACTTCAAAAGCCGCAGGATAAATAACGAATGGAAAAAAGCCGAGAACCTCGGATACCCAGTTAATTCCACCGATGACGATAAATTCTTCCAGCCTGCAAATAACGGCATGAATGCTTTCTATTCGATGAAGACGGATTATAAGAAAAGGGATATTTTCTATCTTGGCCTCGGAGGTCTCGACGTTAACCAGATATACGAAATAAACGGCAACTTTCGTCTGAATGATACCGCCCTGGCTGCTGACAAAAAATACAATATTCACATCCTGAACAAGAGTGCCGGAGACACTCTTTACAAAGGCACTCCCGATAAAACATCAGGCTTATACTCAATCAATGTCGCACCGGGAAACTTCAGACTGGTCTATTCAGCTGATGGCTATTTCACCAGGACCATAGATACCACTATTGTCCAGGATAATCCGGAACTTATTGTTACACTTGATGTAATACTCGAAAGAGATTCATCACTTATTGTTCCGGTGGTATATGAAAAAATAAATCTTGCAGAAATACCCATTGTTGAGTCTATCGACAGCAGTATCCTGATAAAGAACATGCTCGTGAGCAACGTGGATGATCTGATTGATTCTGACGTCCTCTATTATACCGTCCAGGTTATGGCCCTCTATAATCCTGTGGATGTCAGTTACTTCAAGCATATTTCCGATATGAAGGTGATGTATAACGAGGTTGATAAATTTTACAGGTACATGACAGGCCGCTGCGCCACAAGGGAAGAGGCAGGAGCCTTGAGAAAAGAGTTGATAAGGAAAGGGTATCCCAATGAAATCTTTATCAAAAAAGTCTCTAAATAATGACACATCTGTCAAAGCTGGTTTTGACCTTCATTTTTCTGTTAACAGGCATTTCAACGTCACTATCACAAGAACCTTCCAAAAGAGATCTTATCAAATCGGTTCAGGAAGCTGATATATCATATTACTACGATGAGGATTATGAAAAGGCAGCAAGCCTTTACGAACCTCTAGTAGTGGAATATCCTGAGAATAAAAACCTCGCAGCAAAGCTTGGCATTTGCTGCCTTAACATTGATGGACGCGAAAAGGAAGCTCTTTCGCTTCTTGAAAGAGCATCCACAAATGTCGTTGAAAACGAGAAAGATTATACGGAATACGGTGAAGCTTCGCCGCTCGACACATGGCTTTACCTGGCAGTAGCCTACCAGAGGAACGACAGCCTCGAAAAAGCTCTTTCGGAATTCTATAATGCAAAAAAGAGACTTGAAGAAACCGATGTTTTCCGGTTAGATTATATCGACAACCAGATAAGAGACTGCAGATATGCCATCGAACAGAAGAAGAAACCCCTTACAATTATATTGAACCTGTTTGCTCCATGGCTCAGCGAGTATCCCGGTGCATGCAACCCCGTGCTGGCTAAGAATGATTCGGTATTTATATTTACCCAGAAAACTGGTGAGAAAACACGGATACTCTGCTCCTATAAGAACGGAAGCTGGCTGCCGCCAAAGGATATTACGAAACAGCTCGGAGGATACGACAGGTTCTACTCCAATTCGATCACCGACGACGGAAGACTGCTTGTCCTTTATATGGATGATGGCGGTGATGGAAACATTTACTTCTGCCAGAGAAAAGATTCTGTATGGTCGAAAATTAAAAATCCCGGAAAACCAATCAATACTATTTACTGGGAATCACATGGATTCATAACGCCCGATGGTAATACTATATACCTGGCGAGCAACAGGCCGGGAGGTGTAGGCGACCTTGATATATGGAAGGCAGAGAAAAAAGAGGATGGTACCTGGGATAATCCGGTTAATTGCGGAGAGATAATCAATACGCCTTTTAATGAGGATACTCCCTTCTTCGACCCAGCCAGCAATGCTCTGCTGTTCAGCTCATCAGGTCACATCAGCATGGGAGGATACGATGTCTTCCGGTCCATTTTCAGGAATGGAGGCTGGACCAACCCGGTAGGAATGCCTTTTGCTTTCAATACAACTGACGAGAATACCTTCTTCATTCTTAACAATAATGCCCCGGGATTTGTGGCCAGCCGTTTTGACGAAAGGGTTCAGTCCAGGAATATCTATTCACTGGTGGCAATAGATCCGGCCGACGAGATAACAAGAGTTGAAGGAGCCCTTACTCTGGGCGACGGATTGACACCCGTTCCGGAGAAAGCTTCTATTATGCTTTCAGATGTATCTAAAAAGAATCCCCGGAGGCCAATTGCGTTAAATACAGATGGCACCTATAAGTTTGAGATAAAGCCCGGAGATTATGAAATTGTCGCAAGCCACACCGGATATAAATCTGAAACAATACGTCTGAATCTGCCTCTCTATTTTCTCAGTCATTATATGGTTGTCAATGCTGCCCTAACGCCAGATAAAGTGGCTGAAGGCAGTTTCCTCACAATTAAAAATGTCCTTTTTGAGTTCGACAGTTATGAGATTGATGATCAGGCAAAATCTATCCTCGAAACTGTGAAGTCAATACTCACCAGCCACCCTGAAGTAAAAATTGAGATCGCAGGTTACACAGATTCCAAAGGAAGCAGAGAGTACAACCTGAAGCTTGCTGATAAACGTGCCCAGGCTGTAATAGATTATCTTACTTCACCGGCAGTGCCCTCTTCAAGATTTGTCAAAAAAGCATTCGGGGAATCAAATTTTGCCGCCGTAAACGTAAACAGGGATGGCTCAGATAATCCGGAAGGAAGGAAGTACAACAGAAGGGTTACTTTCGGGATTGTTGATACACATGCAGGAGTTGTGATTCGACAGGAAACTTATACACCTGAACATCTGAGACTTGTATCATCGATAAAATACAGCATCATTCTTAAGAAGTCTGCCGAAAAACTGCAACCGGAATATTTTAACAACCTCGAACTCGATTCAAAGCTCTTTATCAGAACTGTTCCGCTCGATTCATTATATGTCTATGCTGTCGGGCTATTCTATAATAAACCGGATGCAATAAGATACCTGTCCTATGCTAAGGGAAAAGGATATCTGGATGCATATATAATAAACCATTACGACCTTAACAAGGTTACGAAGGAAGCAGCCAGGCTGATGCCTGTTGTAAGTGGAGCCAGAAGCGGCAAGATCTATACGATCCAGGTTAAAGCTTCAAGAAATGCTCTTAACATGCGCCTTTTCAGGGATTTCAAGGATATCAGGGAAATATACAGTGAAGATGGCTATTACCGCTATGTAACAGGAGAATACACGCAGTTGTCACAGGCTAAAGAGGCTATTAAGCCGATCATGGATGCCGGATTTTCAGATGCATTTATACGCGAGCTTAACTTATTGATAATCAAATAACCTGACCGATGAGGTTTGAAAAAGTAAATCTCAGGGCTCTGGAACCCGAGGATCTGGAGATTCTATACGAATGGGAGAATAATGATTCGTATTGGATCATCAGCAATACTGTCACTCCATTTTCAAAATACACTCTAAAGAGATATCTCGAAAACTCGCATAAAAATATTTATGAGACCGGGCAGCTGCGTCTGATGATAGAACTCATTGCAGAAAAGAAAACAATAGGAACGATCGACATCTTTGATTTTGATCCTTTCCATAAAAGAGCAGGTCTTGGTATCCTCATCGCTGACGAGAAAGAGCGTAAGAAGGGTTATGCTGCTATGTCATTAAAATGCCTTATCAGCTATTGCTTTAACACGCTTCAGCTTCACCAGATCTTTTGCAATATACTTTCAAATAACTGCGAGAGTATGGATCTCTTTAAAAAGGTCGGATTTGTTCAGATAGGCCTCAAGAAAGACTGGATCAAAACATCCGACGGATACCTTGATGAACACATGTTTCAGCTTATAAATCCCAAATGAAAATGCGATTGGTGATTGGTTGTTCCTTTCTCAAATTACTAATCACCAATCACTATTCACGAATCACTTTTTTGCCGCCCTTGTATCTCTGTACTCTCCCCTGAAATAGTTAATGCCCATTGCATCATATCTCTTTTTAAGTATCTCAAGCCTCGCAAGAAAATCCTCGAAATCTTTTTTGTTGTCCTGAGTCCATCCTGTCTCTGCTATTGCAATTGCCCTTGGAAAGGCCATATATTCCAGATGTTCTGATGTTGGTATATATTCTGTCCATACATTGCCCTGAACTCCAAGAATATGCTTCTGCTCATCAGGTGTCAGTTCTTCAGGCATCGGATTATATGAATAAACCTTTTCGAGGGGCAGATATCCGCCAATCGCAAGGGGTTCTCCTGCAGGCTCGCATTGATAGTAATCGAGGTAAGCATATGTGTTTGGAGTCATTATCACATCATGGTTCAGCTTTGCTGCGGCAATTCCTCCCCTGGTTCCCCTCCACGACATAACTGTTGCTTCAGGAGCCAGTCCTCCTTCAAGGATCTCATCCCAGCCGATGAGATTGCGTCCTTTTGAAATAAGGAATTTCTCAATTCTCTGAATGAAATAGCTCTGAAGCTCATGTTCGTCCTTTAATCCTTCATCTTTTATCCTTTTCTGGCATAGCGGACATTTCTCCCATCTTTTCTTCGGGCATTCATCGCCTCCAATATGAATATACGTACCCGGGAATAGATCAATAACCTCTGTCAGCACATCCTGAAGAAATGTGAATACTTCATCCTTGCCTGCACAGAAAACATCATCCATGACACCCCACCTGGTATTTACCTCAAACGGTCCGCCGGTACATGAAAGTTCAGGATAAGAAGCCAGAGCTCCCATTGCATGACCAGGCATTTCGATCTCCGGAATCACAGTGATAAACTTTGATTTTGCATATGCTACAACATCTTTTACCTCATCCTGTGTATAGAAGCCTCCATAAGGTTTCCCGTCAAACTTCAGCGGAGGTCTTCCTGCATGTCCTAAAACTGTCTCCTTGCGATATGCTCCAATCTCAGTAAGTTTTGGATATTTCTTTATTTCGATCCTCCATCCCTGGTCCTCTGTCAGGTGCCAGTGAAAAGTATTCATCTTATGCAATGCAAGCATATCGATATATCTTTTAATTGTGGCCACCGGGAACATGTGCCTTCCAACATCAAGATGCATTCCCCTGTAAGAAAATCTGGGCTCATCCTTTATGATACAGGCAGGCACTGACAACTTCAGGCCTTCAATAACTTCCTGCTTTTCAACCATATCCGGAAGAAGTTGTCTTATTGTCTGCACAGCATAAAAGAAACCCACTGCGGTTTTTGCATTAATGGTTATCCGTTTTGGAGTGATGGCAAGAATGTAACCTTCATCATTACTTACTTCAGGATCAAAAACCATAACGACCGATCCCTTTTTGGCCCTGGTCCCCGTGGTGATCTCAGGAGCAGATCCTGTCGGATTTTTAATAAGCTGGGCAAGAAGATCAGCTGAAAGCATGATCTCCGGATCCATCGACGGAACGATTATTTTTGTTTTTTCAGTAATTATAAAATCACCTCCAAGCATCGATATGGATGATGGAGCGGGGATTATTGAAGCTGTCACCTCCTCGGAAGTTGAATTCGCCTTCTTGCAGCTGGTGAAAAACATAATTAGTATTGGTAAGAGGTAAAATATCTTTTTCATAATCCTGATTTTATTTCATAAATATAACCATGCTTGTCTTTTTAAAAAATATTTCTGCAGGATTTATTT
>JALONV010000117.1 GCA_025454755.1 Bacteroidales bacterium
TCCTCCTCCTCATCCATTACCATCTTTGCAAGAGTTGCCTTATGCTTAAGCATCTCGTTAAAAACCTTCCTTATCAGATCCTCATTTATCTGAGACATTACAGTACAGGTGAAAGTTTACATAAATGTATGATTAATAAATCTTAACTGCAAATGAGAAGACCCCCCATCCCCCCTCTATGGTAAAAACCCCCGCTGCTGCGCAGCACCCCCTGAAGGGGGTACAAAATCAGTTACTAATAGGAGTATCATGTTCATTTTATGCCCCCTTCAGGGGGCCGTCCCGAATACTCGGGACGGGGGGTTTTCTATTTCACCAGAGTTAGCGGTGTAATAGTCACCGGACCTAACAGCCCCGACTCCCTGGGTTCCCAGGCTGATGCATCGAAAATCCCATTTTTTGTATTCTGACGCATTCTTGCGGCCATATTGACATTGTAGAATTTCTTCCATTCAATGTTGTTGCGGTCCATATATGCGATCCGGTTCGCCATCAGGTTTGAGACTTTTATTTCGAGAGTATTCTTCTTTTTAACCTGCTTCTTATCCAGTGTAATCCTGAATTCAGGACCAATCAGCACACCAACTTCTGCACCATTCAGGTTTATCCTTACACTTTCAAATACTTTTCCCAGATCGAGCATCCATGCATCAGCTTTACCCGATGGTCTGGCAAATGTTATGCTGTACTTTGCCGTACCCGAAAAATCTTTTACGGCATCTCCGCCGAAATCAGTCCAGGAGGTAAGCTTTTCCGTTTCGTGTGCCGGAGGCAATGCCTCACCTCCGTCGATGAAATCAACTTTCCAGCTTCCTGTTATCTCATTTGGGGTGGATGCAACATCATAGAAAGGATAAGGATTCCCTGTCACAGGAGTATTATAGGCTGAGATTATTAATCCTTCCCCTGGAAATATCCTGAGGTAAGTTTCATATTGTCCGTTTTTTCCGGGACGCCCTTCTGCCAGTCCGGATTTTTCTGTCATCGGATTGAAGATCGCTGCTGCTGAGGCATTAACGGTAAGAGGCAGCCATCCGTCAAAAGCCTTTTCTCCCCGGTTTACAATGAAGTAGGCAAAACCGGTTTTATTCTCCCTGCGTGTGAAGCTGATCTTGCTGTCAGCCATCTGCTCCCTTTTTATTCCTGCAAAAGCCAGCAGCTGGTCAAGATCCTTTCCTGTATAAATTGAACCATTTCCATAGGTTGCCTTGACAACCCCGGGATTATTTGTCTGTGAGAAGTTTATGCCGGCTTTGAACCGTTCAAATGCAGCATTTTTGGCTTCAAGATGAGCAAAACCTGAAACATTTTCAGGCAAATCTCCGTATAATATTATTTTAGCCCCTTCTTTAGCCATATTTAGTATCTGGGCGAATGTTTCCAGCGGTATGTATTTGCATCCTGGTAATATTAATGTTTTGTAGACATTTCCCTCTGTCATTATAAGTCCTTCTGACGCTACAGAGTTTTTTAGCTGCAGGTCGGAAATATAATCAAATGCATAGCCTTTTTCAAGCATAGTCTCTGCTGCAGTCTTGAATGGAGAACCATTGAAAGCCGGGCTGATGGCATCAAAATGTTCCAGCATTCCACGGCCGGGATCAGCATACCTGTCGAAGATCGGGAAATACAGCAGTATGTCGTTATCAGCAATTCCGTTCTGAAGGAATGACTGCACACGGGCAACATATTTATTAAGAGCCTCAAAATCGTTCCATAAAGGATTTACAGGCGTAAGCTCAACTGCGGCATAAAACAGAAATCCGGGCCATGGTTCATTCTGCGGAGAGAAGCAGGTGCCGTGGTAAAAAACATGGTTTATTCCTCCTAAAAAGAACAGGTCAACGGCTTTCCTGATATCTGAAAGGTTAGAGCTGAAATGTTCGTTGAGCCAGGTCGCAGACTCACTTGAAGCCAGTTGTTTACCTGTTACGTTTGCGGCTGATGAGGCAAATTTAAGCTTCGTTATTTCACTGCCTTCAGTTTCGGGAATATCAGAGGCTGCATAGAGGTCGAGGATGTTTCCTGGAGATCCGTGGGCCTGATTGCGTGTAGACTTTCCCTGCCTGTTCGCCCACTGGGTCCAATGGGTGGTGAATTTATCAAGTATGAGATCGGAAATTGTCTGACGATAGTCGGAGAGTACCCTGGCATTTTTATCGGGAGTATCCTTCTGAAAAAGTGCCGGGAAATATTCTGCCAGGTCATAGCCTCTTCTGATATAAAATTCATAGAGCAGGTCGCTTGTCCAGTCAGCCTGCCCTGAAGCATCATCAACTTCGTATGAATCATTGAAATATCCGCGGAGCGATTTCAGGTCATAATTCTGAAAAACCGTGTCGAAGTGAGCAAGGTAATTCTTTATTGCCTGTCCTGAAAAATGGTCTATCACATCACCTTCGCCGCCAGGACCTGCTCGTTCAGCCATCTTTCCGTGCCATCCCTGGAAGAGCGCATAGAGAGTCCAGTTTCCGGCAGGTGCGATCCAGTCAAGATCTCTTTCAGGTGTAACCAGGGGCGTAAGATCCCTGACCTGTCCCGAGTCGGAATATGCCATCAGTATATACAGGGGGAGCGGTTTGCCGAACCTTATCTGGTCGATCTTTTCCTTGAGCTTATCTCCACCCTTGAGAGTGTATGTCTTGTAATTGATATTCTTGCAGGCATCAACCGGCTCTACCCAGGGACCTCCGAAAGGCCAGCCTGAAGCATTTGCCAGGTCGATCCCGAGGTTCAGACGCTCACCCTCTTTAAGTGTATGGGTGAACATCTCCATCCATTTGGGCGACAGGTAGTTGATGAATTTATTTTCCTGTCCCTTCACTCCATAGACCACAGCTATTTCCATACCTCCCAGTCCGGCTTTCTGGTATTTCTCCATAGCAGAAGTGAGGTCTTGCTGAGTTACTATGCTTCCGGGCCACCACCAGCGTGTCCATGGTTTGTTGGTTCTTGTTATTTCCGGCCAGGAAAGTTCCTGGGCTGCCAGTACCTGGGTGAAGAGTAAAAATACGACGAGTAGTTTTTTCATATTAAGAATTATTACTAATTGCTAGCGCTGATTTGCAATCAGTGCTTTATAAAGTCACCGATTACATCCCGATAGCAATCGGGACGGCGCCAGCTATTAATTTGTCACAGGGGAATGAGGGCTGAGCGGCAGACTGAACTCCTCAAACCTGTCGGGTTTGGAAGGATCATAAGCCGGCAGCCCCTTTATCAAATATTTCTTTATTGCCAGGTTATTGTCTTTAATCCCTTCGATGATGCATTTTGCCAGCTCGTAAGCGCCATTAGAATTGAAGTGAGTATTATCATTCAATGCCTCTTTCTGGTCAGGAAAAGTATTTGCCGGGTAGATTACGAAGAGCTTCTGAGATTTTTCCGGACCCAGAGTTTCATAGAGCGTTTTTGTCATTCCATTCAGGTCGATGAACGGGACATAAAGTTCTTTTGCCACCTGTTTGCCTGCTTCAGGATAATCCAGCAGTGAATTTGTTATTTTGCCGTCATCATCAAATGAACGGCGGTTGGCAGGAGAAACAATTACCGGTATTCCTCCTTTTTTTCTGAACTCAGTGACCATCAGCCTCAGCCTTTCGGAGTATGATTTGAAGGCACCGTCTCCGGGACCTTTTTCCTTCATATCGTTGTGACCGAATTCAATAAAAAGGAAATCACCCGGTTTCATCATACTGAGCACTTTCCTGAACCTGTTTGAGGAGATAAAGCTTCCGAGCGACAGACCCGACTCTGCATGATTTGATACAGCAACTCCCTTTTTTAGGAATCTTGGAAACATCTGTCCCCATGATGCCCATGGATCATCATCCTGGTCGACGACGGTTGAATTGCCTGCAAGGAAAACTGTTACTGCATCAATAGTGCGTGTAATCTCAAGTGCACAGATGCATGGTCTTTTATCTGTAAATTCAAATGTGAGCTTGCTATCCCAGTCAAGCTTGTTCAATTCTCTGGGTTTAAGTTTAACCTGTTCACCTGTATCGTCTATAACAGGTACCCTTATGTTAATTGTTGATTCGCACTTTGTGAATTTTCCCGGTTCAGTTTTTATCTTTTCAAAAAGTAACCTTCTCGATTCAACCCTCACTGTTGAAAGAGAAGCATCCTTCATGTCGCCGAAAGTTATTTTGATATTATAATTGCCTTCGGGCAGGCTGACTGAGAAAAAGAATGGTTTGTCGCCTGTGATGAATCCGCTGGTTAATGGTTTCTTGCCGCCCCTGTCAATGGCAAAAGGTATCGTACCGAAGTCGAAGCCATATGCATTTTCCGGAGAGTATTTCCTGGAAGGATCAACCTTTATATATCCCGGCACCTCCTTCGCAGGACCGAATGAGAACTTGTAACTGGTAATCTGCTGGGCTGTTGCAGCCTGGGAAAAAAGCAGAAGTACAATAATTGATTTCTTTATCATTTTTTATTTTTTATCTTTTTAACAAACCCCCCTGCTCCCGCTAAAGCGGGATTGAAACCCGTTACAAACTCAAAAAAAGTGTTTGGGTTTATAGCCCCCCTTTAGGGGGGTTGGGGGGTTATCTATTTGAACGCCAATCAGTTCCCAACTTATAAAACATTACTGCAGAATCGTTTATCACTATCTGCAACCTCTTCATCATCTTCATTACTTCAGCACCGGCCATTATCACTGGTCCATATCCATGAGATGCAGCGACATTAACAGGTCTGTAGTAATAGAATGATGAATTTGTAAGTAGAGTATAGAACAAATATATCATTTTATTAGTTAAGTACGTTTTAAATATAGCTTAACATGGAAAAGTAAAAAATATTCTATTTTTGACCGGGAAACAAATAAAAACCACGAAATATGAAGAAACTTTTAATAAGCATCGGGAGCCTTCTGATCATGGCGGTAATAGTTGTCTTATTTGTGAATGCTAACAATTCAAAGAAAGACACGAAGAAAGCGAAAGCTCAGGTAGAAGCTGCTGCACAATGCTGCAGTCAGCCTGTTGCTGAAACGACAGCATCCTGCGATCCTGCAACCTGCACTGCCCATAAAGAAGGGGAGAAGTGTGATCCTGCAACCTGTACTGCTCATGCAGAAGCTGCAAAGAAGGAAGCTGAAGCTTGCAAACCTTCAGCCGGATGTGCTGCAACATGTTCTATGACTGCTGCAAAATAAGCAGAGTATTTAAGATTTTTAGTTTGTCCGGCAGATGATTCATTTCACTGCCGGATTTTTTTA
>JALONV010000118.1 GCA_025454755.1 Bacteroidales bacterium
AACGAACTCAAACACCTGGATTAACACTACAATCGGAGTTGCAGATGCTGCCTTTAACAATTTGCAGAATAATCAGTCAGATTTCAGGATTTCGGGCGAGGCCTATATACGTCAGATATCCATATCAAAAGGCGAGCTGGATCCTTCCAAAGAACCGGTTCCGGTTACTTCAGGCAGCAGCTATTCAGAATTTAAGGGGAAATCCGTGGCTGGATACCAGGCCTGGTTTACGGCTAGTGAGTCAAATTCGGGATGGGTTCACTGGTCTTCCAATAAACGGCCTGAAGTCGGTAATTTCTCTTTTGATATTTACCCTGACACCAGGGATTATATGCCGGAAATTCTGAAACAAACGGGTTTTGACAATCTGGGAGATGGAGAACCTTCCCTGTTGTTTAGTTCGGCGGATGTCATTGACGAACACTTTAAATGGATGAAAGATGCCGGTATTGACGGGGTCGCTCTGCAGCGTTTTATTGGAGATAATCCATATCCAATTTCCGATTCGCCCTTTTCGAAACCGGTGAAAGTCAAGAAAGCGGCAGAAACAAATGGAAGGATCTTCTATGTATGTTATGATATGTCGTCAGGTAAAGATGAGAATGCCTGGGCAGAAAGTATCAAATACGACTGGGTTTTCAATATTGAACAATCCTATGCTTTAACATCTTCTCCTGCCTATGCCACAGTAAATAACAAACCTGTGGTGCAAATCTGGGGCCCCGGATTTACTTCAAGGGTGGGAAATGCAGCAAAAACAATAGAACTTATTAAATTTCTCCAGGGAAGGGGCTGCTATGTCATTGGAGGAGTACCAACAAACTGGAGGACAGAATCGGGAGATTCGAAACCCGGGTTTCTTGAAGCCTATAAGACTTACGATATGGTTTCCCCCTGGACCCCGGGACGATATAAAAACATTTCCGGCTGCGACAGTCACAAAACCAATTATATAGTTCCTGACAAAGCGTTTTGCGATGCTAATAACCTCGGCTACCTCCCGGTACTTTTCCCGGGTTTTTCATGGTCTACATGGAATATCGGTTCCCCGAATTCAATCCCCCGGATTGCCGGAGAATTCCTGTGGCGGCAGGCGTATAACATAAGATCGACCGGAATTAACCAGATGTACTTTGCAATGTTTGATGAATATGATGAAGGTACAGCAATTATGAAGGCAGCAACCGACTGGAGTATGATACCGACCAACCAGTATTTCGTTACTTTAAGCACGGATGGTATTTGGGTCTCATCAGATTTCTACTTAAGAGTTGCAGGTGCAGCCACGGCAATGGCTAAAAGTACTGATGAACCATCTCAGGTATTATCCGTTCCTCATTCCCAGGGGCCGGATTATTATCGGAACAGTTTTGAAAGGAGATATACCGAATATGTTGAAAAAGAAGGAGGCGAAGTTAAAAATGGGATATTTAATCTGGATCCATGCTTTTATAATCCGGTAACTCTGGGAAGCAGCAATGTCTCGCTTCCGACTTGTGAAATTATCAAAGATGACGTAAATTCAAACAGAGGATCATATGTTGTCAGGGCCACAGGCAATCCAACCTCATCAAATAATGCATTTTACAGCTATAAATTTGCCGAGGTTACAATACCTGTAGTAGCCGATCTGCAACTATCTTTCTGGAAAAAAACTGACAATGAACTCGGAAAATATATTTCGGTTGATTTAATGTTTAAATCTGGGAAAAAGTTAAGTAAACTGGTAAACTATAGAAATAATTTGGGTATGAGCATGGATCCATCATCAGGTATTGGAACAGTTGGGGCAGGCTGGGAAAATATTAAATGCCTGATAGGTGTGGGAGAATTGGTTGGTGATGAAATTACAGGTATTATTATCACATTCGACAAGCCTGCTTCCGCTGGTTCATACCTGGCCTATTTTGATGATATTTTTATCTCTACAAGAGACGATGTATATAATGCTATTGACGAAGTTCAGGATAAAGAGAAAATCAAATTTGTATTTTTAAGGAACAAGATGCTTGTTTTTAAAGATGCTGCTTTAAATTCAATCGTCAGGATATATGATATTTCAGGCAAACTGCTCTCTGATTTTGTGCTGGAAAGCACTGAAGTACCTATAAATCAGGGTAATGGAATATATATTGTTGTGATGATAAATAAACAAGGAGTTTACAGCCAGAAAATCATTTTTTAAAGCAATGGCAGGGTATAGATTCAGAATTAACCAGAGTAATATAAAGATCTAAGACTTTATTATTTCGTTAAATGATCTTTTAAATTCCTCATCATACAGCTTTTGATACTCCCTGACAAATTTTTCATAGGTCATTTTTGCCAGGCTGTGATTGCCAAGGAAATACTCCGCCTTGCATTTATAAACCATTGCCTCTTCATTGATCTTATCGAAATTAAAAATACAATCAGTCAGATGAATAATGAACTCAGCATCCGTTTCTAACTTGCATTTTTCTGTAAAAGTTACCAGGGCATCAACGATCTTGTCAGAAATATCTGATTTAAAATCATCAAGCCACTCATAGTTGGTGTTGATCAAGAAACCTCCCTTCCTGGTGATTTCCAATAATCTGCATATATTCAGTTTTGTAAGATTTGCCTTTGAACCGGAGATTTCCAGAAAATCATGGTAATCGCTCTTGACAATATCGTTGTCGAAGATGATTTTCCAGTATCCTGTTTTCTTTGTCAGTTCAACTGCCCCCATTTCACCTAATATTGTCTTCAGTTTGGCAATATTTACAGCCCTGTTATTTCTTGCACTTGATGCGGATTTACCAAACCACAGGTATTCCGATATTTGATCGGAGGTAATTCCTTTATTATTTTTATAGGTAAATAATAAAATAAGCAGAAACAGTTCTTTTAACAGAGGTGAAAATTTATTCGTAATATCCTCATTATTGGCGCTAAACACCTGAAAACCACCGAACATGACCAATTGATAATCCAGTTTCTTTCCTGGTTCTTCAGCAGCAGGTTTTTCAGATCCCTTATCTGTGCCCCCTGCATCAGTTTTGATTTCATCTTGTGAAATTCTTTCAGACCTTCTTTTTCTAATAATATACAGTGATAAAAATGCGGATGAAATCACTAATACGGTCATATATAAGAGTAATAACAGGTTCTTTCTGCTTTTTACATCCATGGTTCCGACGCTGTATTCTGAAGGCGGGTAATCTATCGAATATAAGTTAACGAGTGTGGTCGAAGAATCTGTTAAGAACGAAGTGTAGGCAAACAGCTTTTTTTGCCTGGGGAAATAACACAGACTGGCATTCGATCTTATATCATAAAACAAATATGGGATCTTGTCGCCCACAAATTCTACTTTTGGATTGTCAATATTACCCTTTATCATCTGCAAGGCACTTTCAAACTTGATTTTTTCAAATATCAGTGCGTAATAATCACGATTCTTTTTGTTGATAAACATAGTGTTGCCTACACACATATCATCGTAGACCCGGGCTATTTCAAACTTTTTGAATAATGTCCTGTTTTTAATTGAATAGCCCAGTAAATCGAAATAACTGTGAGGATTAACTATCTGACTTCCTGTTAAACTTCCAAAACCACCAAGAAGATAAATTGTATCATTCAGCGAACCAAGACCCGCCAGATACCTGGGAAAGAATATGTCATTTTCAACAGTTAAGTCCAGCCATTCATTTTTTGTTAAATCAAGTCTTCGGATATCATTATGATAGGTATGCAGGCCATAACCACCGAAAATGTATATTGAATTATCATTTGGAAATATCTTACTATTTACCATATAACAGTAGATCTTGTTATCCAGACTGTTATATATAGAACAGTAATCGCTGTTTATTGAAATTGATTTATTATTGTATTTAACTGATTGAATAATATTCTCCTGTGCGGAATAAATATTTAACTCCCTGTCACCGACAATAAATATTCTTTCATTTTCGTGGTCGGAAGTTACCAGTACATATCCTTTAATTTCATCCTGATGCCTTGTTTCCCATTTACTATGGATGTTCTTAATCCATACAGGATTATTTACAAATGCTGCCGCTTTGTTTAATCTGCTTTCCGCTCTATTGCCCTGTTCTTCATCCAGGGGCCAGTAATATTTTAAATTCCCTTCTTCAAAAATCCGTATATCCTTTATGATCATTGAAGGGACATCAGATGTCTTAAAATCTTCATAATCATTCGCTCCAAAGACTATTCTGAAAGAATCATCTTTTTTAAATCCGATGTTGTCCTGAACATAAAAAGAATCAGGAGTATAGAAAATCAATCTGTCTTCATTCAACAAAAACTTTACACGCAAATTTACCCAACCATCAAGGGCGTTGGATATGGAACCAATATGAATGACTGAATCTGTTCTCCCGATAACCAGGTTTAAATTTATTGAAGGGGTAGGCGAAATCAGGAGATCAATGTTTTTGTTATCAAGAGAAATGATCCGAAAAACATATCCAAATAATCCTGCATTATTAGGCCGTTTTGAAAGATAAGTAGTAAAGTCAAAAGAAATCTCGAATTCGTTATGAAAACTTAATAAATCTTCGGGAGATAAATTTAATTCTGTTCTTTTATCCAGAACAATATCATGGCTTTGAAATTTTAGTCCGTAAATTTGTGCGAAAGCATTATCATTTCTTATGAATAAAGCAAAAACTATAAGAAATCGAAAAATGTAAACAGAGAATAATAAATTTGATTTAGCTTTCATCTGACAATCAATCTGCTTTTTTTTTTCTTAGAGCATGAAACCAGGTTATAAATTTAGTCTTTTTTAATCAAATCTGAAATCTTTAAAATTATAAATATTCGGTTGCCAGGGCTATCGCGACAGACATGAGCCCATCATTACCTGAAACGGGTATTTTGCATTGTCACAAACAGCATCGCAGAATACTCCATTGGCTACCGACTTGAAATAATCCCATTCATTTATTCTCGAACTGGCTGCTACTTCCGGGTGGCAGTCCTTGAAATGGATATGCCAAATCCGCCTGATATATTTTTTCAGCACTCCCAGCGGATTACCGCCTCAGAACATAAAATGACCCATATCAAGGACAAGGCCGACAAGCGAAGGATCGATCATTTCCATCAGTTTGTCAACTTCAACCGGTGTTTCAACGTAACCGGCACAATGATGATGAAAAACCTTCAAGGTCAAATTCAAGGACGCCCCAGGAACAAGGAGCATTGGCGATCTTAATTATACTGTTGGCTATTTGGTTTATGAATATTAAAATTTAATTGATATTCAGAATTTTCTGGTCCATTCGTCATGCCATCTCTCTATTACGACTTTTGTCTGGGTGTAAAATTCAATTGCATGGAGCGATTGCCCATGCAAATCTCCGAAGAAGCTTTCTTTCCATCCGCTGAACGGGAAGAATGCCATGGGTGCTGCAATTCCAATATTCACCCCTATATTTCCTGCCATGACATCATGCCTGAACTTACGGGCGGCTGACCCGCTCGCAGTAAAGATACATGCCGAATTACCATACCTGTTGTTGTTGATGAGGTCAATGGCATCCTCAAGAGTTTTTACATTAATTATTATCAGAACAGGACCGAAGATCTCAGTCTTGAACACTTCACTTTCAGTACTTAAACCACCAAGGACCGTGGGGCCAACAAAATTACCTTCCCTGGATCCCTCGACTTTAATATTGCGACCGTCAAGAAGGATTGTTGCTCCATCATCAATACCTTTTTGGATAAGCTTTTCAATGCTGATCCTGCTTTCTTTTGAGATGACCGGACCCATTTCCACTCCTTTATCCATTCCGTTGCCGGTAATTCTTGATTTTGCTGAAGAAACAATTTTATCAGTGAATTTTTCAGATGCCTTTCCAACAGTAATAACAATTGATGCTGCAAGGCATCTCTGGCCTGCACATCCAAAGGCACTGTCGGTTACTATCCTGACGGTTGTATCCTCATCAGCATCAGGCATTATTACTACCGGATTTTTTGCCCCGCCCTGTGCCTGGACACGCTTGTTATGAGCAACACCTGTCTGGTATACATATCTGGCAACGTTTGTAGATCCCACAAAACTGATGGCAGGTATATCAGGGTGTTCAAGGATTGCATCTACGGTCTCTTTTCCTCCATGAACCATGTTAAGCACACCTGCCGGCAAATTAAGTTCTTCGAACAACTCAAAGATACGCGTCATGGTCAGCGGCACTTTTTCAGAAGGCTTTATAATATATGTATTGCCGCATGCAATTGCATATGGCATGAACCAAAAGGGTATCATGATGGGAAAGTTAAAAGGGGAGATGCATGCTCCGATACCCAGAGGCTGACGGATATAATATTCATCGATCCCTTTTGTGATATCCTCCGAAAAATCACTTTGAAGAAGCTTGGGAATACCGCATGCAACTTCAATGTTTTCAATTGCTCTTACGACTTCCGCCCTGGATTCCTGAAATGTTTTACCGCATTCACCGGTACATATTGCAGATATTTCATCAGAATTTGTTTCCAGGATCTGTTTCATTTTGAAAAGGTACTGGATCCTTTGGGTTGCTGGCATATTTCTCCAGTCTGCTGAAGCATTTTTCGCAGCCCTGGCAGCATCAATGACATCATCCCGCGAGCCTGCCGGAACAATGGCAAGAGTTTTATTGTCGGACGGATTGATTACATCGAGAAACAGGCTTCCGGTGGTCTCCGTCCACTTTCCGTTCATGTAATTTCTTAATTTTCGGGTCATTTGTCTTGTTCTTTGTCGTTATCAAAAAATGAGGTATTCAAATAATATTGCTGTTTTTTCTTCTCCCTTCTTTGAGCGGGATACCCATAATCCAATAAAAATTATTATCGCGGCATAGCCAATGAATACCAGCCAGTCGTTGAGAGCAAATTCTTTCAAATGTATATGGGTTTACAATTATTTGTCGGGAACAGGTATCATCAGATCTCTGACCCGGAGGATCACATTGGTTGTTGCTTCGCAGAACTGTCTCAATGTTCTGACGGTAGCACCAAACTGATCAAACTCATCAACAGACATTCCGTCTTCATGGTATGCCCTTCTGAAATCAGTGAATTTATTCTCAAGCTCTTCAATTATCTCAGGATCAACAGGTTTATCCATTCTGTTTTCAACTGTCACATCCGAGGCATTATATCTTTTCTGCCACATGCAGGGCGGGGAAATGACGACATCGCCGCCGATAAACTCCGACCAGTGCAGGTGATTCCTGAATGCAGCGCTTAAGAGCCGAAGCCTGTATCCTCTTTCTTTATATATCTTATATGCTTTTTTCATGACAGCCACACCTGCCCAGTCAAAAATCCCGGGATTTGCAATTATGTTATTCTTTTCAGCAACAACTCTTAGCCAGTCATCCAGCCTGCCAACCATTATTGTGCAGACCGGACCCATCCAGCTGATGTCTTTTCCTTCCTTTTCACGGCGGTTCAGTCCTCTTTCAACGGCCTCTGCAACAGCAACTGACTGAGGAACGGTAAAGCTTACGGTTGCATTTACGCTTATGCCAAGGTATGTTACTTCTTCAATAGCCTGAATACCTGCTTTTGTAACAGGTATTTTCACAATCATGTTTGGTGCAATCTCGTTGAAATGAATTGCCTGCCTGACGATCCTTTTCGGATCCCTGTAATATCTGGGGTCCGTCTGAATTGACAATCTTCCGTTTTTACCTTTTTCCCTGTCGTAAATTGGTTTAAGGATCGCGGCTGCTTTAACAGATATTTCTTCAATGAGCCTCCACGCAATTTCATCTTCTGTTCCCTCAGGCATTTCCTTAATAAGCTGTATTATCCTGTCCTTCCAGAAATTCCATTCTGAGTTTAATACTGTGCCTACGATCACAGGGTTACAGGTTGCTCCTATTGCACCATGACTTATGGAAAATGTAAGCTCCTCGATTGATGAAGAATCGTTCCAAAGAACGGTGGGAGTTGTTTGCGTCATTTCGTGCAATGTGCTTCGATATTTATTGTGCTCTTCCTTATTTTCTTTCATGACATGTTTTTTTTATCAGGATTTTTCTTCCTCACTAACCTGGTATAAATTTAGACAGAAAAAATGTTAATTATATTAACTATCTTATCTTTTAATAATTCTATTTTAGCAAAAACGTCTTTTACCTTTAAAATTCCTGTAAATTAAGGTATTGCAAAGTCAACATGAAACCATTTTATCAGAAGCTTGTAACTTCTCCGACGCAATCGGTCATCTTCTATGACGAAGAGAAGCCCCATTTCTCTGTTCCATGGCATTTCCATCCTGAAATTGAGATTCTTTATGTTGTCAAGAGTTCAGGGATATGTTACACGGGTGATGGTATTCACCGTTTTACTGAAGGTGAAATAAGTATTATAGGTGAAAATGTACCTCACTTGTGGAAAAGCGACAGCAGGTTCCTTGAGCAACCAAGCAGGAACGGGACCAGGGCTCTTATCTCTTGAATCAGAAAGAAATAAATGAATATTCATAACCAACTTAAAGTTATTTTATATATTTGTGTTTATAATTTAATTAACAATAATAAATATGAAAAGGATTCTGTTAGCATCAGCAGTTGTTCTTATTGCAGGAGCCCTGTTTATAATCTCCTGTTCCAAAAATGAGGCATCCACAGCGGATATGAACGATCAGTTTGCACAGGCTGAGATGGAGACTGTATTCGAGGTTGTGCTCCAAAAAGTAGATGACCAGATAAACAATGAGATAAGCATGCTTGAAAAGTATAATTATAATCCTTCAGCTGCTAAATCTGATAGCGTTGAACCATGTAATTACTCTCGACTATGGATCAGGATGTACCGATAAAGACGGGAACTTCAGGGCCGGGAAGATCATTGTCCATATTACCGGACCATACTGGGAGGAAAATTCAGTGCGGCATGCACAACTTGTCGACTACCTTTATAATGATCTGAAGATCGTTGGTGACAGGCATGAAAAAAATACAGGTAAAGATGAAAACGGATACGTATTGTTTGAATTGAAAAATCACGAAAAAATATGGAATAACGAAGGGGTGTTGCTTGTTGAACGTGACTGGATGAAGAAGCGTACATACAACCGCGGTGAAGACCTTACCACGAAAGCCGATGATGAAATATGGGTAAC
>JALONV010000046.1 GCA_025454755.1 Bacteroidales bacterium
ATGTTCAAACCATGAGAATCAAGTCCTTTATTTCATCATGCAACCTTCTCCCTGCGGCTTTCTCAGTTTTATTATTTTCATCTGCTGCAGCTCAAAAAACACTCCCTTCCAAAATATATGAGTGGAACGACCTGAAGGCGAAAGGAAAGTATGGTATTCAGGTAAAGAGTATACTTAAAGGAGAGACCAGGTCTCTGGAAATGTTTGAAATAAAAGCTATTACATTAATAGGCGGATATTCTATAAATGAGTATAAGATCAAGAGTGGCGTTGATGAGCTTATTATAGTGAAGGAAGGGTCTGCTGTTATTTCTGTCAACGACAGATCTGTAAGGTTTGGCGAAGGAAGCATTGTTGTTGCCTCACAGGGCGATGTAATTAAGGTTTTGAACGGGGCTAAGAATGATCTTACCATCTATTCATTTAAGTTCACACCGCGGCAGGTTGAAGGAGCAAATCCTGTCGTCAATGAAGTTGAACCTGTATTTAAAGAGTGGAATGACATTGAATTCAAAGCAAATGCAAACGGAGGAAGACGTGTTATTATGCGTCAGTCTGTATCTGCACTCAGAGAGCTTGAAATTCATACGACACAGCTTAAGGAAGGTCTGTCGAGCCACAATTCCCATACACATGAAGATGAAGAAATCATACTCGTTCGTTTTGGACAAGTTGAGGAATCGGTTAACGGTAAGCCATCTCAGTGCGGACCGGGATCGGTCATCTTCCTTACTAACGATGATGTTCACGGAATCCGTAATGCTGGTAATGGTCCGTGTGAGTATTATGCAATCAGATGGCTGACATATTAATATTTTTTTAAATATTTTAAACATAAAGAATCAGGCAAATGAAAAATTTATCTTACTCAAGGCGCAGGTTCCTTGGCAATGCTGCAGCAGTCGCAGCAGCTTTTGCAATAATACCTGTGGATTCACTGGCAATTCCAAAAAAGAACAAAAAACCCAATTCAAAAGTTGCCGGCGTCCAGCTTGGCTTATGGAAGGATGCCTCACAAAGTTGACGATGTGATACAATATCTTCTTCTTGCAGGAATTAATTCAATAGAGTTGAGAAATGTTGCTGAAGAAGACCTGGGTATTCCATCCCTGCCTAAGGTACCCGGAGGAGAGGAGATGTCAGAGAAAGAAAGGGCTGATCTGAAAACGGCGACGCAGGTACTCAGGGAGAAGCAGAAACAGTGGCGCCTTTCACTGCCTATGGAAAGATATGAGGAGATGAGAGCTAAATTCAACAATGCAGGAATAAAAGTAAATATTGCGAAGTTTGCACCATCTGCATGGTCCGATGAGGAGATCGATTATGCCTACAGAGCTGCAAAAGTTCTCGGAGCTATCGGCATTACCGATGAATACAGCTTAACGGCAATAAACAGGCTTGGTAAATTTGCAGAGAAGCATGACAGTCTTGCCATGTATCATACCCATGGTCAGCCGGCAGAACCGGGATTCTCATTTGACCCTATCTTCGCAGCCTCCCCGGCCAACTATCTTAACCTTGATGCCGGGCACTATTATGGGGCAACAGGATTGCATCCCAATGATGTCATCATCAAATATCATGATAGGATGCGCAGTATTCACATCAAGGATAAAACAGGCCCGAAGAGCACGCCTGCAGGTGCCAATATGCCATTTGGCAAGGGAGAAACGCCGATTGCGGATATCCTGCTTCTGCTTAAAAAGGAAAAATGGCCCATCAACGTGGATATTGAACTTGAGTACCCCATTCCTGAAGGCTCGGATGCTGCCAAAGAAGTGGCCATTTGCATAGAGTATATGAGGAATATTCTCGAATAACAATTACTCTTTATATATGCCGGATAAGCTATTTCGCCACGATTCCATCAGGAGAGTGACAGCCCACAGTGCTGCCTATATGAAGGCTCTTAATACCTTCAGCTATGGGAACCGGCTGTAAGACAGTTTCCCGGGCTTTTACTGATGGATTTGACAAAGTAACGGGAATCTGGTCAGATAAACGTTTAGGTACATTCAGGGGCATCAGATCGTGGAAATCAGATTACTGCGGCATGGTGTTCGGGAAGAAAGCATTGAAAATCAAATTCATCTAACAGAGATTCATATACCCAACTAATAATTTTAATAACCTTAAGGATGACAAACAGACGCGTTTTTATCAGAAAAAGTGTACTTGGCACAGCCGCTATTGCAATTGGCGGAATGAAGCTGAGCGCGAAGTCGTATAATTCCATCCAGGGATCAAACGACCGTGTGACTGTCGCTGTAATCGGAATTGGTGGCCAGGGAGGAACACATATCAAAAGCTTCTGCGGTATGAAGACCAGCAGGAACGTGAGGCTCAAAACTCTGTGTGATGCCGACGAAAAATTCTTCCCCGAAAAGGTAAAAATGGTTCAGTCCATGACCGGAGAAACTCCGGAGACTGTCTGGGATATGAGGAGGGTCTTTGAAGACAAGGAGATTGATGCCGTTTCTTTTGCAACGCCAAATTTCTGGCATGCACTGGGGACAATCCTGGCCTGCCAGGCCGGCAAACATGTGTATGTGGAGAAGCCTGCAACATATGGAATATTTGAAGGAAGGAAAATGGTCGAAGCCGCTCGCAAGTATAATGTACGTGTGCAGACAGGGCTTCAGAACCGTTCCATAAAAAGTGTAAGGGAGGCAATAAAATTCCTTCATGATGGAGGGATTGGCGATGTCTTTATGGCAAAAGGAACCTGTTACAAGCCAAGAAATTCTTTCGGAATAGCTAAGGACAGTGAACCGCCTGCCACATTGCATTACGATTACTGGCTGGGTCCTTGCCAGTGGCAGCCATATAACGAGAAGAGGGTTCATTACAACTGGCACTGGCATTGGGCGACGGGAGGAGGCGATACTGCCAACCAGGGTCCCCACCAGTTCGACGTTGCACGCTGGGGAATGAATAAAAATGATCATCCATACGAAATATATTCAATGGGTAATATTTTCGGTATAAAGCCTGAGGAGTGCTCTCAGGAAACACCAAATACACAGACTTCGGTTTTCAAATACAAAGATGGAAAAATACTTGAGTTTGAAACACGCGGCCGCTATACAAACGGTGAATCGAGCCTCAATATCAGAATAGGCAATATGTTCTATGGCACAGACGGCTATATGGAGATTGACGGTGACACGTGGAAGGCGTTCAGAAAACGTGAGAGAGAGCCATTTGCGGGTTCAGATATAAAATCTGACCAGCCGGCAGATCCTACCTTCATGGCACCTCCCGGAGGCGGAAGCCACTATGGCAATTTTATCGATGCGATCCGTTCAGGGAAAAATGAAGATCTGAACTGCGACATCCTTGATGGATATATGTCAGCCGCCCTCCCGGCTCTTGCTAATATTTCGTACAGGGTTGGAAGAAGACTTTTCTTTGATGGTGCAACAGAAAAATTCATCAAGGATAAGGCTGCAGACAAACTTCTAACACGAGACTACCGCGAACCGTATATAGTTCCTAAAGTTGTTTAGTTAACCCCCCTGATCCCCCCTGCCTTGCTCCGCCGAAGCGGCTACGCGAAGGCGAAGAAGGGGGGCTAATGCCCACCATATATCTTAATTGGTAATGGGTTTTTAACCCCCTTTAGGGGGTGCCACGAGTACTCGGGGCGGGGGTTTTTAGAGTATTGCATAATGAAAAAAAGTTTAGTTCTGCTATTTCTACTTTTTCAGTTCACTTTCCTTCTTCAGGGACAGGATGTGAAAGTACAATTTGCCAATCATGAAGCTGAGAGAAGGATAGATATTCTATTTGATGGCAAGGTCTTTACGTCATACTGCTGGCCGGAGAATGTCTATAAACCAATACTTTACCCGGTTTATACATCATCAGGAACAGAAATAACACGTGGTTTCCCGCTCAAACCAAGGGAGGGAGAGAGGAATGATCATATACACCAGGTCGGGATCTGGCTCAATTACGGGAAAGTGAACGGCCTCGATTTCTGGGGCAACGGATCAAAAGGATTCAAGGATCCAGCCGGAGGGGAGATAAAGCATCTTAATATCGAAGGTGAAGGATTGGGAAATAACGAAGCAATACTGAAAACTTCTGAAAGCTGGCTGAAGCCTGACAGGAAGGAACTTCTCGCGGAAAAAACTGAATATCATTTCATTGCCAGGGGATCTCTCAGAATAATAGACAGAATAACCACTCTGACCGCTAAAGATACTGCAGTAGTCTTCAGCGATACCAAGGAAGGCATGTTCGGCATCAGGGTGGCACGTGAGCTTGAGCTGCCGGTGAATGAAAATGTTGCTCTTCTGGATGCTGAGGGAAAGCCTTCAGCACAAAAAGTACCCGCCGCTAATGGAGCTGCCGGCAATTACCATAGTAGCAAAGGTGTTGATGGTGAAGCAGTCTGGGGTACACGGGCAGAATGGATGAATCTCTACGGAACTATAGGGAAAGAAAAAATATCTGTTGTGGTCTGCGACCATCCAAAAAATCCAGGTTATCCGACCTACTGGCATGCACGGGGTTATGGTCTCTTTGCAGCAAATCCGTTTGGATGGACCGATTTCACAAAAGGAAAGGAGACATTTAATTTCACGCTTAAGCCTGATGAAGCTGCTACATTCAGATACAGAGTAATAATAAGTTCAGGAGTGCATCTTTCTGATGAAGAAATTAACAATTTAAAGGAGGAGTTTGATAATAAATATTAATTCAAAAAAATAAATCCATTAACCGCAAAGATCGCAAAGGCTAAGACGCCAAGGACGCAAAGAGTCATATGTTCCAGAAAATCTCTGCGTCCTTTGCGGATCTACCCGACGAAGCATTCTTTTACATCCGACTTCGTCGGACGGAGCCGACTACATCGGGCGAAGTCCGAAGGTTTAGCGAAGGATGTAGCGAAGGCGGGCTTTGCGCCCTTTGCGTTTAAATAGTAGCTTAAACTATTAACAAATATTAATTGATATGATGAGAAACGAACTATCACGCCGTCATTTCATTCAAACCAGCCTTGGCGCTGGTGTAGCCCTTGCACTTTTCAAAGATTTTCCTGAAATGATGATGTCAATACCCAATGGAATGAAAATGGGTCTTGTTACCTACCAGTGGGGCAGGGACTGGGACCTGCCGACACTGATTTCCAACTGTGAGAAAATAGGTCTCCTTGGCATTGAACTAAGGGTTCAGCATGCACATAAGGTTGAAACCAATCTGACCGCTGCCCAGCGTGCCGATGTGAAAAAAAGATTTGCTGACAGTGCAGTGACCTGCGTTGGTTATGGGGCTAATTTCGAATACCATAGCCCTGATCCTGCAAAGCTGAGAGAGAATATTGAAGGTACTAAGGAGTATATAAAACTCTGCAGTGATATTGGTGCGACCGGCATTAAAGTGAAACCCAATTATTTGCCACCTGAAGTACCAAGGGAAAAAACAATTGCACAGATTGCAGCATCGCTGAATGAATGCGGCAAATTTGCAAAGGATTATGGCCAGCTTGTCAGAGTTGAGGTGCATGGCAACATAACCCAGGAAATCCCTAACATGAAAGCTATTTTCGATCAGGTTACAGAAGATAACGTTAAGATGTGCTGGAATTGCAACGACCAGGATCTTCTTCCTCCGGGACTTGAAGCCAACTTCAATTCCGTAAAGAAATATTTCGGCGACACCGTACATGTCCGCGAACTGAATGTGGGAGATTACCCATACCAGCAGCTCTTTGATCTGTTTAACGGAATGAAATATTCGGGATGGATACTCCTTGAAGCACGAACAGAACCAGCCGACAGAGTTGCAGCAATGAAGGAACAGCTGGCCTTATTCAATGATATGATAGCTAAATCGAAGAAGAAATAGATTAACAATGAAGCTGAACCGGGAGAATTTTATCAGTCAGTTTACCGGCACGAAAGAAAACTGGGATTTCATTGTAATTGGAGGAGGCGCTACGGGTCTTGGGATCGCGGTGGATGCAGCAAACCGGGGTTATAAAACTGTCCTCCTCGAACAGTCTGATTTCGCGAAAGCCACTTCCAGCCGCAGTACAAAACTGGTCCATGGCGGTGTCCGGTATCTTCAGAATGGCGACGTGGCATTGGTTGTAGAAGCACTCCGGGAGCGAGGATATCTTAAAAAGAATGCACCTCATCTTGTTAAGGATCAGAGGTTTATAATTGGAAATTACAAATGGTGGGAGAAACCTTTCTATACGATCGGGCTTACTTTATATGACCTTCTGGCCGGGAAAATGAGTCTCGGGCGTTCATTGCCAATGAAAAAAAAGGAGGTTATCAGAAATATACCCAGAATTGTTCAGAAAAACCTTAAAGGCGGTGTAATTTATCATGACGGACAGTTTGACGACTCAAGGCTTGCAATCAACCTTATGCAGACTGCAGTGGAAAATGGAGCAAAGGTTGTGAACCATTGCAAGGTGTCTGGTCTCATTAAAAATGGAGATGGTAAAGTGGCAGGTGTTGTCGCAGAAGATCTGCTGGAGAACATAAGTTTCGATTTGAAAGGAAAATGTATCATAAATGCCACCGGGATATTTGTAGATAAAATAATTCAAATGGACAACCCTGACGAGAAGCCAATGGTAAGGCCAAGCCAGGGCGTCCACCTTGTAGTTGACAAATCTTTCCTCGGCGGCGACGATGCAATTATGATCCCTAAGACCAGCGACGGAAGAGTAATGTTTGGCGTACCGTGGCACGACCGTGTTATTCTCGGAACAACCGACATTCCGGTGAAGGAATTTGTTCTTGAACCAAAAGCCCTCGAAGAAGAGGTCGATTTTATTCTCGAGACTGTAAGCCGTTATCTTGAAAAAGCACCGCAGAGAAAAGATATACTTTGTGTATTTGCAGGTCTGCGTCCGCTTGCGGCACCGAGGAACCATTCCGATTCAACCAAAACGAAAGAGATCTCGCGAAGTCATAAACTGATCGTTTCCGGATCGGGGCTTGTTACGATCACAGGAGGTAAATGGACCACTTACAGGCTTATGGCTGAGGAGAGCGTAGATACAGGTATTAAGACCGGTAAAATTCCCTTCAGAAAGTGTCAGACCAGAGATCTGAAGATACACGGGTACCTCCTGAATCCTGACCGGACCAAATGGAAATATATTTATGGCAGTGACCAGGCTGAGATCATTAAGCTGGAGAAAGAAAATGCTTCATTCGGGCAAAAGCTGCATAAGGATTATGAGTTTACAGCAGGAGAAGTGGTATGGGCAGTAAGGAAAGAGATGGCAAGAACTGTTGACGATGTACTTGCAAGAAGAGTCCGCGCTCTTTACCTCGATGCGAGAGCTTCCATTGAGATGGCAACGAAGGTTGCTGCAATCATTGCAGAAGAGCTTAACAGAGACAAAATCTGGGAAAAACAGCAGGTACAGGAATATACTGAACTGGCAAAGGCATACATTGTTAATTGAACTGAGTTAAGCGAAAAAGAATATGAAAAATTTAATATTCGGAATGTCATTTATATTGGTTCTGTTTTATGCCTGCAACGACCTGAAAAATAATTCCGGCATGAAAAAAGTTCAAAAGTATTTGCCTGAAAATGCGGTAATTGCTCACCGTGGAACTGTCTACTGGGCTCCCGAGCTTACAGAATCTGCTTTTCGCTGGGCACGCAATACAGGTGCCGATTATGTCGAGCTCGATGTGCAGCGCTCTAAAGATGGTGTTCTGATAATTATGCACGACAGAACTTTCAAACGCACCACCGATGCGGACCTGAAATTTCCGGGAAGGGAAATCCATCCTGTCGACTCTTTTACCTATGAAGAGATAATGAGGCTCGATGCCGGAAGCCCTTTCAACATAAAAAGACCTGAACAGGCACGGTCATCATTTAAAGGTCAGGATGTGCTGGTCTTTGAAGATGTTTTCCGGATATGCGAAGGTAAGAGGATAAAGAGAAATCCTGACGGAACAAGGATCTTCAGCAAAGATGCCACAGGTAAATATATATTTGAATATGAAGCTGATCCGGCTGATAATGGTCACAGGCCCGGTGTATATATAGAATTGAAAAGCCCCGAAAATTATGCCGGAATAGAACAGGAGGTTTATAATGAACTTGCAGCTATGAGATGGAATCCCCTGGAAGGAGAAAAAATTGAGAAAAACATACCTTTCTATTTAGATGGCAAAATAAATGTTGCCAATACAATGGGTAAGATCCTTGTGCAAAGCTTTTCACGCCCGAGCATGAAAAAAGTTCAGGAGATATTCAAAGGAGAGGTTCCTGCAAGTTTCCTTATTCCAGATGAAGAAGATACTGATCTTTCAAAACCAGAGGTGATGGATGAGATAATCAGATTCACCCTGGATGCCGGTGCACAGTTCATCGGTACAAACCTTGGAGATGAAGATGATGGACTTCTGCCACTATTCTCTGAAAAAATACATCACGCAGGACTGATGGTAAACGTCTATTCCTTCAATACTGTTGAGCAGATGGAAAAATATGTCTCACTGCTCGACGGAATGATTACAAACCGTTCAGACCTGACAATTGACTTTTATTTCGATAAAGGAAAACGTAAATATAAAACTACTCAGACACCGGCTGATGTTCTGAATGACCTTGGATATATACTATAAAAAAACTATAACTTAGATTTAAGAATTATCCAGATTTAAAAACATTATTATGGAGAAGAAGTATTTTATCATAACTATATTGACAGCTCTGATTATCTGTTGCGGATCAGCAGGTAAAAAAGCTCTCTTCTCCTTTAAGGAAACCACTGACGGAGTGGAACTTACAGAGAACGGACAGAAAGTATTCTTCTACCAGAAGGCACCTAAGAAGGCTCCCGGGAATGCAAGCTTCAACAATTATCTGCATCCTGTATATAATCTTAAAGGTGAGGTGATAACCGAGGAGTTCCCGTCCGATCATTTCCATCACCGGGGAATATTCTGGGCATGGCATCAGATATATATTAATGAAGCCAACCTTGGCGATGGATGGATGATGGAGAGCTTTTCACAGGAAGTGTCAGGCATTAAAACAAAAGCAGACAAAAAAGCTGCCAGGCTGAATGCGACTGTTCTGTGGAAATCATCCAAATGGATGGATGGACAGCCATTTCTCCAGGAAGAGACATCAATAATAGTTTACCCGGCTGAAGAGAACCTCCGGATAATTGACTTTGAGATTGTTCTTAAACCACTCGTTGCGGGAATCCGGTTTGGAGGATCGGACGATGAGAAGGGATATGGCGGATTCTGCGTGAGAGTGCCATTGCCTGAAAGTACTGTGTTTACCTCTGAGAACGGACCCGTTATACCACAGAATCTTCAGATAAAAGCAGGTCCATGGATGGATATTTCAGCTTTTCACAATAACAGCACTCAGAAAAGCGGTGTTGCTATATTATGTCATCCTTCGGTCCCGAATTATCCGGCCACATGGATCCTTCGTCAGAGAGCAAGTATGCAGAATATTGTATATCCGGGCCGGGAACCGGTAAACCTGGATAAGCCTGTTATGCTGAAATACAGGGTTATCATTCATAACGGGGATGCGGCAAGCATAGACCTTCAGAAGCTTCAATCAGATTATAGTAATTAATCCCTGCACCCCACCTTCGCTACATCCTTCGCAAAAGCTATGGATGTCAAAGAAAGCTTCGGTGGGCGAAGCGTGCACCCTGTACCCTGTACCCTGCACCGTTCCGTGTACCTTTTCTTCATTCTTACCTGAACATTTTCCCGATCAGCTATTGACTTGAGCCTGATTATCTCATAACTTTACCTATATCCCTCTTTGTAAAGTGAGGTTATGATTATTATGAACAATAAATTCCCTGTCCGATGGCTGCAATAAATGAAGACCTTATTCTGAAGGTTTTTGAAGAAATGGTAAAGAACCGGCCTTCTCTATCTAAGTATGTTCCTGAGAAAGAAGAGGATGAAGAAATTGACTACCGTATCATGGCCGACCTGGTAATCAAGAATTTCCCGTGGCCGATCGGGGTGGAGTTAAGGAGACTTTTCTCCGGATCGATGCGCCAGCCGGGAAGGCTGAGGCTTGACCAGATCTTCAAAACACTTGAGAGGACAATCCAGTTTGTCAGTTTTGTGATGGTATGCCAGGTGTGGTACGACATCAAGCAGAATAAGATAACCCTGAGCGACCAGGTTAAGAGCGAGTTTGCAAACAGGTTCCTTCTTCTCTCTATGGGAAACTTCTGCTGGCTTATAAGGGCTCTGGCAACTGCTTACACCGAAAAAAATGTCAGCTGGTTCCTGCCCGAAATGAATGAGCAGTTCGATAAGAAATTCTTTGCAGCGCTCGATTTCTGGGTGCCGGAAAGAAACGAGATAGGTCATTACCAGATAAATATCGATGAGGCTGAAATAGAAAAGAGATGCATCGAATATGAGGATAAGCTCACTCTTATCCTTCAGAGGATAGCCTTCTTTGCTAAATACAGGCTGGTCTCTGTGAGAGACATTAAAGTGATCAAGCCAAGGATCCACGAGGCCAGGTTCCATCATGTCATTGACCTGCTTAACAGCTCCGACTCCGATTTCAAGGGACAGGAGATTGATGAGGCTAAATTTTCTGACAGCCAGTCGGTGCTCCTGATGAAATCGGTAAAGTCGTTCGACGATTACCTGAATTTGTCACCATTGGTCATCGACACCAATTCAGAGACCATCGATTCCAGGGAAAAACTTGATCTGAGAAAAGACATTTTTATGTACACAAAATACAAGAGTGATCACCTGATGTATCTTGGCACAGAGGTTACTGAGAAATGTGATCTGAGGGCGCTCAGTAACTACCAGATTTTGCTCGAAGAGTTTAAAGAAATGATGTCAGCAATAGGAGGAGTAATGGTATGAAATTTGCAAATATATTATGCATGAAAATTTATAAATACATATTAATATTTCATGAATAATTAATACATTTGCTGTAAAGCGCTTATTTATGATAAAACGAATTCTGGAAAAAGAACTGCTTGAACTTTTAGCTTTCTTCCCTGCGGTCGGAATCATCGGTCCAAGACAATCGGGAAAAACCACTCTTGCCCGGATGTTGATGGAGAAATACAGCAAAAAGAGCATCTACCTTGACCTTGAATCACCTACAGACAGAAATAAACTTACCGAACCTGAATATTTTTTTAAGGATAACATAGACAAATGCGTTGTACTTGATGAAATACAACGTATGCCGGAACTCTTTCCACTGCTAAGGTCATCAATTGACAAACACAAAATACCAGGACGGTTCATTATTCTGGGTTCTGCTAATCCGGCAATATTGAAAGATTCTTCGGAGGCATTGACCGGAAGAATAGCATACCAGGAACTCTATCCATTTAATATCATGGAGACAGGTTTCGAAAACCTGAAAAAACACTGGCTCCGCGGAGGATTCCCTGATGCTTATAAGCAAAAGAATATTTCCCGCACAAGAATTTGGCTGGAAAACTTTGTCACAACTTATATAGAAAGAGACCTGCCTGTAATAGGACTGGATGCATCATCAATAACTCTGGCAAATTTCTGGTCAATGCTGGCTCACAACCATGGTAACATATTTAATGCCAGTAATTTTGCACGATCACTTGGAGTATCTTCACCGACAGTTACCAGATATCTGCATTTTCTTGAAGAAGCCTTCCTTGTTAACAGGCTCATACCATTTTATCATAATACAAGAAAAAGACTTGTAAAATCACCTAAAGTATATATTCGTGACAGCGGGGTACTGCACTACCTTACAAATTCCCTTGATCCATCAGTATTACCATTACATATAATTATCGGGGCATCATGGGAAGGATATGTTGTCGAACAGGTGAAACAAATTATTGGAAAAAAACTCGGGATGTTTTACTACAGGACTCATCAGGGAACTGAGTGCGATCTTGTTCTGGCAAAGGGAATTAAATCCCTGGCATCAATCGAAATTAAATATTCTTCATCTCCAGTCATTACAAGAAGCTTCACTCAGGCAATTGAGGATCTGCGTACAAAAGATAACTTTATTATTACACCTGACTGCGATGATTATATTATAAGAGATAATATTAAAGTATGTAGTCTGCAGACATTTTTGACCAGGCATTTACAGGAAATAACATCTAAGCTAAAATGAAATCCCCCTTCAAATTCTTCGACAGCTACACCCGCGAAGACCGGGCAATCTTCTTCGGCCGCGACCAGGAGATTACCGGATTGAAATCGGGGAACATTGTATGCAATCTTTTTCAAGTTCCGAAGGAACGTCATGTATCAGCACGGGACTTGTCCCGTGCATCAAACCAACCAATACCGATGAGTTCCGAAGGAACGATATGTAAGAAAACGAATTAAAAATAGCAGAATATGCCCCAGTCATTAGCAAAAGTTTATACTCATATCGTGTTTTCGACGAAACACGGAAAAGCATTTATAAAAAGCGATGAAGTAAGGAAAGAATTACATTCATATATCATTGGTGTTTTATCAAAACTAGGTTCATATACCTGTGAAATATATGCAAATGCAGATCACATTCACATTCTGTGCACCTTGCCCCGCACAATTACAATTGCCGAACTGGTTTCAAAAACCAAGACCTCTTCATCGAAATGGCTTAAACAAAAAGGGATTCCTGATTTTGGCTGGCAGGATGGATATGGTATTTTTTCAATCAGCGCCTCGGGAATTGATGCCGTTAAGAAATACATTTTAAACCAACCACAACATCATTCAAAAACACTGTATAAAGATGAAATGAGGGAACATCTCAGGGAATATGATATTGAATATGATGAACGATATGTATGGGACTGACATGACGCCCCTTCAGGGCTTAAAAATGTGTGATCTTACCAGGATATGCCAAAGCGTTGCTTTGCCATATCCTGCAACATTTCGGGGCTTTGCCCCTTTGTGCATTTCAATTGACAACTCTGAACACGGAATGCGGAACACGGAACTGCTAAACTCTGAACGCTGAACTTTTAATTAAAGATGAATCTCATTAATATGGCCTCCCCCTTCAAATTCCTCGACAGCTACACCCGCGAAGACCGTGTGAAATTGAACAGGCCGTTATCATTTTTAATGAAAAATGTTAAAGTATTTTAAATAATAAAGGTACAAAAATGCAATTTAGTTGCATAATTGTACTATATTTGTGAAAAAATATATTATGATTCACAGGGATATATCCTCAATAGCAAAAGAATTATTCAGAAAATATCCGGTAATATCAATTACGGGTCCTCGTCAATCAGGTAAAACGACTTTAATAAAACACCTGTTTTCATACTTGCCGTATGTATCGCTTGAGGATATTGATGAAAGACAATTTGCGACTCAGGATCCGCGGGGTTTCCTGAGCCGGTACCCCAATGGAGCAGTATTTGATGAAGTCCAGAGAGCCCCTGATCTTTTTTCATATATTCAGACACAGGTAGATTCAAATAAGAAAAAAGGCTATTATGTCTTATCAGGATCTCAAAACTTCTTACTGCTTGAAAACATTTCTCAGTCACTGTCAGGAAGGGTAGCGGTATTAAAACTTCTTCCTCTTTCATTCAATGAACTCTCAGCAGAAAACTTGCTTTTTGACAAGTATGAAAGACTCATTTATACCGGGTTTTACCCGGGGATTTATGCTGATAAGTTAGCTTCGGAATTTTTCTATTCGAATTATTTACAGACATACATTGAAAGGGACGTGCGAAATTTGAAGCAGATAGGGGATCTAAACAGTTTTACCCGGTTCATGCAGCTTTGTGCCGGAAGAATTGGTCAGCTTCTTAATCTGACGTCCCTGGCAAATGATTGCGGTATAGCAGTTAATACCGCAAAATCATGGATCTCTATTCTTGAGAGCAGTTATACTATATTCCTGCTGCAACCACATTTCCGTAATTTCAGCAAACGGGTGGTCAAAGCACCTAAATTGTTCTTTTATGATGTAGGCCTTGCCTCATCACTGCTAAGAATTAATAACTACAAACAAATATCCAGCCATTATCTTGTCGGAAGCCTTTTTGAAAATATGATCATTCTTGAGATACTGAAATCAAGATTTAATCGTGGATTGCAGTCTAACTTGTACTTCTGGCGAGATAACAAAGGACATGAAATAGACTGCATTATTGAAAAATCCCGGACCCTGATACCAGTAGAAATCAAATCCGGGAAAACGTATAATCCTGGTTACTTATCCGCTTTAAAACATTGGACCCATTTATCCGGGAACTCAATGAAAAATGCTTTTATCATTTATGGCGGAGAAAAAGATTTTCCAGGTTCAGATGCCAAAGTTATTGGATGGCAAAACATTAATGAATTATTGAAACAAATTTAAAATGACCTCCCCCTTCAAATTTCTCGACAGCTACACCCGCGAAGACCGGGCGGTCTTCTTCGGTCGCGAACAGGAGATTACCGAGCTCTACAGAAGAGTATTCGAGAGCAGGATTCTTCTGGTTTATGGTGTCTCCGGAACAGGAAAGTCATCACTCATAAACTGCGGACTTGCTTCAAGATTCGACGAGAGCGACTGGCTGCCGGTGAATGTTCGCCGGGGTAATAACATTGTAGAAAGTCTGGACGATGCCATTAACAAACAGGCAATCAGGCCATTGAAGAAGAGCCTTACCATCACTGAGAAGCTCCAATCAATATATCTCGATCATTTCAAACCTGTTTACCTGGTGTTCGACCAGTTTGAGGAGCTGTTTATTTTTGGAACCCTAGAGGAGCGAACTGAGTTTACTAAACTCATAAAGGAGATAGTCAGATCGAAAGTACAGTGCAGGATCATTCTTGTCATCAGGGAAGAATTTCTGGCAGGCATTACCGAGTTTGAAGACGCGCTCCCTGAGATTTTCTCAAATCGTTTTCGTGTTGAGAAGATGAAGAAGGCAAATGCAATTCTTGCTGTTGAAGGTCCGTGTAAAGTACATAATATCAAGACCGAACAAGGATTCTCAGAAGAGTTGGTCGATAAGCTCATCCCTTCAGGACAGGAAATAGAACTCACTTATCTGCAGATTTATCTTGACAGGATCTTCCGCTTAGCTATAAGTGAACAACCCGCACCCCGCACCCCGCAACTCGTACCCCGTACCCCGTACCCCGGAATTTCTATTATTAACTTCCCGAAAGAGATCCTAACAAAAGCCGGAAGTGTATCGGACCTGTTGGGTCAGTTCCTTGAGGAGCAGATCAGGGAGATGGAGGATCCTGAAACAGGAATGTCGATATTGAAATCGTTTGTTTCGGTGCAAGGGACCAGAAGACCGATGACTGAGAAAGAGATACTGGATTCAATTGGGTCATTTGGTTCAAAAATATCTGAACCAGATCTTTTAAATTATCTCACAAAATTTGTTGATCTCAGGATACTCACGGAAAGAGATGAAGCAGGCCATTTTGAGCTGAGACATGATGCGTTGGCAGCGAAAATCTTCGAGAAGTTCACAGCTCTGGAAAAGGATATTATTGAGGTAAGGCAGTTTATTGATAATTCATTTTCTGATTATCAGAAAAGAGGCAGGCTCCTTACCGGCGAAGACCTTAAATACATCGCACCTTATGAAGAAAAACTGTTCTTAAACAAGGAATCAGAAGCATTTATATATAAAAGCAGGAACGAAATATTTAAATCAAGAAAGAGGAGAAGAACTATCGCAGCAGCGACTGCTATTATGCTGATCATTGTTTTATCAGGATTTACAGTTTGGGCATTGAATGAAAGAAGAAAAGCTGTCAATGAAAGAGAAATAGCAAATCAGAATTATCAGAAAGCAAAAGCAAATAATCTGAACTATCTATCTCAGAAGATGATTGATGCGGATCCTACCACTGCCATGCGCCTGGCAGAATATGCACATAGTATTGATTCAATAAATCAGGACATAGGCGGAAACCTTGTCAGGATCTATTATGATAATAGTTTTTACCAGATAGTTTCCAGGCATAAATATTATATCGGCTCAGTTGCCTTTTCTCCTGATGGAAAAAGCATTCTGACAGGATCTGATGATAAGACAGCACAATTTTGTGACCTCAATGGAAACTTACTGATGGAATTCAGGGGGCATGAGTCTTTTGTCAGATCTGTAGCCTTTTCTCCTGATGGCAAAAGCATCCTGACCGGTTCTTCGGATACAACAGCAAGACTCTGGGATCTTCAGGGAAATGTGCTATATATATTTAAGGGACATGAGGATTGGATAAATTCTGTGGCTTTTTCACCCGATGGAAATAATATTCTTACAGGATCTGATGACAGAACTGCAAGGTTATGGGACCTTCAGGGAAGAACCATTAGAGTTTTTACCGGACATGAAGCTTCTGTTAACTATGTGGCTTTCTCACCTGATGGAAAGAGTATTCTGACAGGTTCTGATGATAAGTTTGCCAGAATGTGGGATCTGAAAGGGAATGTATTACAAGTATTTAAAGGACATGAAGATGGAGTATGTTCCATCGCTTTCTCACCTGATGGAAAAAGCATCCTGACAGCCTCTGATGATAAGTCGGCACGGCTCTGGGATCTGGCAGGCAACTTGCTTAAAGTATTTGTCGGGCATGGTAATTATATTAATTCCGCAGCCTTTTCTCCTAATGGAATGAACATTCTGACCGGTTCTTCTGATAAGACAGCAAGGCTCTGGGACCTTCAGGGAAATCTACTACGGGTATTTAAGGGGCATGAAGACTGGGTTAATTCTGTAACTTTCTCATCAGATGGTAATTATATTCTGACTGGTTCTGATGACAAAACAGCACGGCTCTGGGATCTCGCAGGGATTGAGCCAACACTATTCAAAGGGCATGAAAAGGGGATCTCAGCAGTGGCACTTTCATCCGACGGGCGTTGGATACTTACAGGTTCCAATGATAAGACAGCCCGTCTTTATGATCTTAATGGAAATGAAGTGCAGGTATTTAAAGGGCATGAGAGGGAGGTTATTTCAGTTGCCTTTTCTCCCGATGCAAAAAAAATCCTGACAGGATCAAAAGATAAAATAGCAAGGCTCTGGGATATGAATGGAAATGGGATCCATGTCTATAAAGGGCATGGTGGCTGGGTTAATTCAGTGGTATTCTCACCTGATGGCAGTAAGATCATTACAGGTTCTGCCGACTCAACTGCCAGACTTTGGGATCTTAAGGGTAATTTATTGCAGGTGTTTTCAGGCCATCATGATAAAGTTTTTTCCGCAGTTTTTTCTCCGGATGGTAATTATATTCTTACAGGTTCTGATGATAAAACCGCACGTCTGTGGGATATGCAGGGGAATGTACTGCAGGTATTTAAAGGTCATGAAAACTTCATACATACAGTGGCTTTCTCTCCTGACGGTGAGAATATCCTTACTGGTTCTTGCGATTTTACAGCCCGCTTATGGGACAGGAAGGGAAATGTATTACAGGTTTTCCAGGGCCACGAATTATGTATTCATTCTGTGGCATTCTCTCCTGACGGGATGACCATAATTACTGGTTCCCCCGATGCAACAGCGCGGATATGGAGCCTGAAAGGAAGTCTGCTCCAGGTATTCAATGGATTCGGTTATAGAATTAATTCGGTTGCTATTTCACCGGATGGAAAAAACATTCTGATCGGTTCAGATGAGAATATAGCCAGACTATGGAATGTAAAAGGATCCATAGAAAAATTTCAGTTAAGGAATAATTATCAGGAGCTTTCAATTGCGCAGAAGATTAAGTACGGAGTACTGGAATTCAGCGATATATTAAAGCTGGATAATGAAAAGGCAATTAATGAAGCCGCTGAATATTATTCCGGAGAAGCAAGATTATTGGTAAAAGACAAAAAAACTGAATACATAAACAGTGCTTTAGGTTTGTACAAAATACTGGCTGAGAGATATGATAATAACGGATATAGAGCAAGTATTGATTCACTTATTCTGATGTTACGAATTAAATAAGATGGCAGATTACCTTGAACCGGTAAATACTGCCATTTAATGAGCTGTAGTACCTTATTTGTATACCTTTCAGGTTTGAAACAAAATTATTTGCCCTTTAATCTCTTGAGTTCATTGAAGTGGTCCATGCTCATCTTCTCGCGCTCAAGACGGGTTTTCTGACGATATGCTTCAAACTCTGTTTTGAGTTCGTCGAGCTCCTTTTTGGTATTACGTGTAACAGCCAGGTTACGTTTGAATGCCAGGAACCCGGTTGCAAGAAGGAAAA
>JALONV010000119.1 GCA_025454755.1 Bacteroidales bacterium
GAAACCATGAATAAGCCAGGGCATTTTGGGTCTAAGTCTTTTATGTTCCTTCAGAAGATCATCCCAGGCTCTGACACAGTGGATCACCATTGGTTTTTTATGCTCTTCGGAAATCACTGCCTGTTCTTCAAATGTCTTTGACTGAAGTTCCAGTGAAGGCCCCTTTATTTTATCAAATCCTGCCTCTCCGATTGCTGCAACATTATCCTTGCCGGCATTTTTGATTACGCGCGCAAGGAGCCGGGCATGATTTCCTTCATCAAGATGCCACGGATGAATCCCGAATGAAAATGTGAGTCCTTTTACATCGTTCGGTTCCTCTTCCTCATGAGCCATCAATGTTTCAACTGTGAATACCCCGGGAACCGGTTTGGCTCCATGATTATGAATATCAATATAGTCGCCTGGTTCCGGAAAATTCATTATGCCTGGTCTCCGATTATGCTGATTCCCCTGTCGATCCTCTTGATTGTCTCCTCCTTCCCGATCCATGAGATAATATCAAACATGTGCGGTCCGCGGGATGCTCCGACAATTACAAGCCTGAAAGCATTCATTACAGCCCCCAGGTTATAACCTTTTTCTTCAATCCAGCTTTTGACTGTTTGTTCTGTCACCTCCGGATTGAATTCACCTATGTCATCAAGAACCGATTTAAGTTCTGTTAGTTGTGAAGGAGTTTCTGGTTTCCATCTTTTTTTTATTACCTCCTTGTCATAAGATGCCGGGGCTATAAAGAAGAAATCAGTTTCCTGCCAGATATCCTTTACAAAGCTTACCCTCTCCTTGACCAGTCCTATAAGCTTCTCCAGCTGTACAATATCGTGGTGAAAGCCTTTTGCCCTCAGCTGCTCCCTGAATTCCATTGCAATCTGCTTGTTGTCCCGGCATTGCAGATAATGATGGTTGAACCATTTGGCCTTTTCAGGATCGAAGCGTGAACCTGATTTGTGAATCCTTTCAATTGAGAATGCGTCAGCGAGCTCATCCATGCTGAAAATCTCTTGTTCTGTTCCCGGGTTCCACCCCAGAAGAGCCAGCATATTTACAAAAGCTTCCGGAGAATATCCTTCTTCACGATAACCCTTTGCCGTTTCACCATAAGGCCAGTAAAGAGGAAATACAGGGAATCCCATCCTGTCGCCGTCGCGTTTGCTGAGCTTGCCTTTGCCGTCAGGTTTAAGCAGAAGGGGAAGATGGGCAAAAAGTGGCATTCTCCATCCGAACGACCTGTAAAGCATAACATGAAGAGGAAGAGAAGGAAGCCATTCTTCTCCACGGATCACATGACTTATCTCCATCAGGTGATCGTCGACAAGATGCGCAAGGTGATAGGTTGGCATTCCATCCGCTTTAAAAAGCACTTTGTCGTCGAGTGTACCCGTATTCACAACAATATGACCGCGGATCATGTCGTCAAAATGGATTTCTTCATTCATCGGCATTTTGTAACGGATCACATATGGCTCCCCCTTTTGAATAAGGTTTTTCCATTCAGCTTCCGGCTTTGAAATAGAATTCCTGAGCTTTTTTCTTACTGCAGCATTATATATAAAGGTATGACCGTTCTTTTCTGCATCGGTCCTGAGCTTATCAAGATGTTCAGGAGTGTCAAAAGCATAGTATGCATCTCCTTTTTCAACAAGCATATCGGCATACTGCCTGTAAATGTCTTTCCTGTCGCTCTGACGGTAAGGGCCAAAATCTCCGCCTTCCATGATGCCTTCATCAATTTTAATACCGCACCACTTAAGTGATTCCATAATGTACTCTTCAGCGCCCTCAACAAACCTGACCTGATCGGTATCTTCAATCCTCAGGATTATAACACCTTCGTTCTTCTTCGCAAAAAGATAATTATAGAGCGCTGTCCTCACCCCTCCGATATGAAGCGGACCTGTGGGACTTGGTGCAAATCGTACCCGAACTCTCTGCATATGGCAAATTTCCTGTTAAACAATGCAAAGATAGATAAACGGCTTTATATATAATAGTATGGTATAAATCAGCTTTCAGGGAACAGATTTCTATTAAATTTGCTTTTTACCTGTAACATAATCTTTAAAAAAGGTTTTTATGAAGAAAATGAAAGCTCTTGTAAAGGCAAGGCCTGAAAAGGGCCTCTGGATGCAGGAGGTTCCCATTCCTGAACCCGGCCTTAATGATGTGATTATCAAGGTGAAGAAGTCTGCCATCTGTGGTACCGACCTTCATATCTATATGTGGGATGCCTGGTCGCAGAAAACCATTAAAACTCCAATGGTGATAGGTCATGAATATATGGGATATATCGAAAAAATGGGTGCCGGGGTAACAAATCTGAAAGTAGGAGAAAGAGTCACGGGCGAAGGACATCTTGCCTGCGGACACTGCCGTAACTGCCGGAGAGGAAAGGAACATGTGTGTGAGAATACTGTTGGAATCGGAGTCAACATTGACGGATCCTTTGCCGAATATGTAAAGATACCTGCCACAAACGTGATACCTCTCGATCACAGGATCCCTGATGAATGGGCTGCTATAATGGATCCTTTCGGTAATGCTACTCATACCGCCCTTTCATTTCCTTTGCTCGGGGAAGATGTTCTGGTCACCGGATCGGGACTGATAGGCAGCATGGCCATAGCAATTGCAAAATATGCCGGGGCGAGATTTATCGTTGCAAGCGATCTAAGCGATTACAGGCTCAATATTGCCAGGAAAATGGGGGCCACGCTGGTAGTCAACCCCGGCAAGGGAGAAAAAATATCGGATGCGGTTAAAAAGCTGGGTATGCGGGGATTTGATGTTGGTCTTGAAATGTCGGGCTCCCCCAAAGCATTCATTGAAATGGTAAGCAATATGTACAACGGATCAGGCATTTCCCTGCTTGGCATACTTCCTTCAAACTTTGAAGTTCCATGGAGCGATATCATCTTCAAGGCAATAACCCTGAAAGGAATTTATGGCAGAGAAATGTGGGAGACATGGTACAAGATGGAACAGATGATCATCGGAGGCATAGATCTCAATCCTGTCATCACCCATAGATTTCCTATTGACGACTTCCAAAATGGTTTTGATGCAATGGAACAGGGTGATTGCGGAAAAGTTATACTAAACTGGGACTAAATTAAAGTTTAAAGTTGATAAAGTAAAAAGTTCATAAAGTGATTTTAGAAAGCTTTGTAATTAATTGAATTAAAAACTCTTATGAAGGCTGAAAGATTTGAGGATATAGTTGCATGGCAAAAAGCGAAAACTTTATCGATTTCAGTTTACAATTTATTCCAGAATTGTAAAGATTTCGGCTTTCGAGACCAGATCCTAAGGGCTGCTATTTCAATTATGAATAATATTGCCGAAGGATTTGAGAGAAGTTCAAATAATGAATTTAAATATTTCCTTTTTATTTCAAAGGGCTCATGTGGAGAGTTAAGATCTATGCTTTATCTGGCAAAAGAGACGGGAAAAATTACCGAATCGGAATTTAATGAATTATATAATTCTTCTATGGAAATATCAAAAATGCTTTCCGGTTTTATAAAGAAGCTATAATACATTGCTCTACAAACATTAACCATACAAACTTTACAAACTTTAAACTTTACAAACTTTACAAACTTTATTCCTACCCATTCTCCTGACTTAATAAATTTGTTTATCTTAGATGTAAGGGTAAATCAATAAACTTGTCTTATGTCAAATACCAGTCTTTACGAAGAAATGATCAGGAATTTTGACTGGTCTATTGCAGAAAAGGAACTTGAGTACAGTGATGGAAATGTTTTAAACATTGGATGGTACTGTTCTGACCGGATTTGTTTAAAAGGGAAAGGCAATAAAACTGCTCTCATTTATGAAGGATTCGGAGGCATTAATAAGAAATATACATTTAATGATATTCGCATCGCAGGAAATGTGATCGGAAAGTTCCTTCGTAACCTGGGAATTAAGAATGAAGACAGGGTATGCCTGTTCATGGACAGAATTCCGGAATTATATTTATCCTTCCTTGGAACTCTTAAAATAGGAGCAATCGTACAGCCTCTTTTTTCTGCCTTCGGAGAAGAATCTCTTTTTATCCGGCTGGAAAATGCTCAAACGAGGGCAATTATAACTCAAAGCAAACATTTATCAAAAATCAGGAAAATACGTGACCGGCTTCCAAATCTTGAATTTATTATCATAGTAGACTTCACTGCCAATAAAAAGCTGGAAAGCAGGGAAATTGCTTTCAGCCTGGCTGAATCACCTCCTGTTGAGAATCTTGAAATATACCCAACTGCAGCTGAATCACCTTCTGTATTGCATTATACATCCGGAACTACCGGACAGCCAAAAGGGGTAAAGCATGTCCATTATTCAATTATTTCCCAATATCTTACGACCAAATGGGTGCTTGACTTGAAGGAAGACGACATTTACTGGTGTACTGCTGATCCCGGATGGGTTACCGGTACATCTTACGGGATAATAGGACCATGGAGCCTTGGTATTACTCAATGCATCCTTGATTCAGGCTTCTCAGCACAAGCGTGGTACAAATTCATCGAGAATAATAAAATAACTATATGGTATTCAGCGCCAACAGCAATAAGGTCGCTTATGAAAGCTGGTGATGAAATTGTACGCGAATTCAATCTTTCAACCTTACGCCATCTGGCAAGTGTTGGAGAACCATTGAATTCCGAAGCAGTGATCTGGTCTATAAAAATGTTCGGGAAACCTTTTCATGACACATTCTGGCAAACTGAGACAGGATGTATAATGATCACCAATTTCCCGGGGATGAAAGTAAAACCTGGATCAATGGGTAGAGTATTCCCCGGAATTATTGGCACTGTTCTCGATCCTGATAATTATGAGCCACTAACTGAACCGGGGAAAATAGGACTTATTGCATTTCGCCCGGGATGGCCGTCAATGATGAGAGGCTACTGGAATAATGAAGAGAAATACAGGGAAAAATTTAAAAATGGCTGGTATCTTTCCGGTGACCGGTCAAGTATTGACAATGAAGGATATTACTGGTTTATTGGCCGTGATGATGATGTAATAAATACCGGAGGGCACCTGGTAAGCCCGTTCGAAGTGGAATCTGCATTGCTGGAACATCCTGCTGTCGGAGAATCAGCAGTAGTCGCAAAACCTGATGAAATAAACATGGAAGTCGTCAAGGCATTTATTACTCTTAAACCGGGATTCAGTACTCTCTCCGCTTGCCATGCCACAGGCAGTAGAGTTCATGGATGTTCTTCCAAAAACCCGGAGCGGTAAAATTATGAGAAGAGTGCTGCATGCCAGGGAGTGGGGCGAGGAAATAGGAGATATCTCTACTCTTGAGAATGACTAGTTTTGATGAAGATAAAAGTATTAATCTTAATTATTTGATAATCATGGAAGATATAAAAGAACTCGTGAAGAAATATGTTACCAGTGAATACCTTGATGAAGGTGAAGAAATTACATTCGATACACCTTTGATATCCAGCGGATATGTAGATTCCTTCTCGATGGTTTCCCTGCTGGTATTTCTTGAAAATAAATTCAAGATCAAAATACCACCCAGTAAAGCTACTCCTGAAGCATTTGATTCGGTAAATAAAATCGTTGAATTGGTTAATCAGTATGTAACCAAATAAAATTCATAAGTATCATATTTAATAGAATTAATAACATCAGATATGAGCTATAGCAATAAAGTCAGGGATTTGTACAGAAATCAGCTATCTGAGATCCAGACAGCCGGTATTTATAAAGAAGAGAGGTTTATCCATTCATCTCAGGCTGCAGATATCGAAGTGGAATTTCCTTCGGGAGCAACTATCAAGAAGGTAATTAATATGTGCTCTAATAATTATCTCGGATTATCAAGCCATCCTGAAGTGATTCAGGCTGCACATGAAGGTCTTGAAAGAAGAGGTTACGGCATGTCGTCGGTTCGATTCATATGCGGAACACAGGATATTCACAGGGAGCTTGAAAACAAGGTAACAGAGTTTCTTGGCACTGAAGATACTATTCTTTTCCCATCATGCATGGATGCAAATGCAGGAGTTTTTGAAGCTCTCCTGACCAGTGATGATATAATGATTTCTGACAGGCTGGTTCATGCATCCATAATTGATGGAATGAGGCT
>JALONV010000047.1 GCA_025454755.1 Bacteroidales bacterium
TTGATTTATTAACTATAATCCTCAAAGTTTGTTAATAATCACTATATTTTCACTTATATTTATCTTCCGAACACTCCTGATTGCAAATCCGCGCCAGCGAAAAAGAGTAACAGGCACGGATTGCAAATCCGCGTCAGAGAAGAAAAGGGAGAAAGGCACGGGTTGCAAACCCGCGCCATCATTAAAGGAAAATATTTTCCTATATTTGCCCACATGAAAAGGAGTCTGGCCATAATATTATTATTTGCTTTTACCCTTGGTGTAAGTGCCCAGGATAAACAGACTCCCGGTAAAAAGATACTCAAACAATGGACACTCTCTTCCGATTTTGCGGAAGAGGTATTATTGCCTTTCGATACAGTGTTCTCGTTGTGTCACAGGTACAGGATGTCAGACAAATACTCACCAATTAATGCCACCCTTGGCAACTATGGCCTTCCGTTTTACCAGATCGATTTTTTTGACCGCATTGCCGATCCTGATAAGTTTCTTTATGCTTATTATTTCCCGTTGATGCACCATCCGGATAATGCAATGTTCATGAATTTGCAGGTTCCTTTTACAGAAATGGTATGGACAAACGGAACACCACGCGAAACATCTGAACAGACTTTCAGGATAAAACATTCCCAGAATGTCAACAGGTACCTGAACTTCGGGCTTGTTTATGATATTATATATAGCCTGGGTCAGTATAATTTCCAGCGTTCAGAAGATAAAACCTTTATTCTCTTCTCTTCATATACCGGTCCAAAATACAAGCTTTATGCGGCCCTGGGAGTAAATAACCTGACAGCATACGAAAACGGGGGAATATTTGATGCTGGTCAGCTCCCCGACCTTGAAACACGTGATGTGCAGGTGAACCTTGGCGATTTGAACAGCGCGAAAAGCATTCTGAAAAACCGGAATCTTCTTCTCGTGCAGCGATATACTGTTGGTGGCACCGCGCAATCTGCCGACAGCACGGGCAAAAAAAAGACCGGATTTTTGGGACTTAGCGGCACTTTCTCACATATACTTACATGGGATTATAATAAGAGAACTTATTCCGACAATTATCCTGAATCCGGCTTCTATGATTCTCTCTATATAAACAATGAATCGACGTTTGATTCACTCTTTTACAGAAGTCTTAAAAATACGATCAGGTTTGATTTTACAACAGATGAATCGAGAAAAGTCCGTCTTGGAGGAGGAGTAGGGCTGAAGAATGAATTAAGAAAGTACAGCCTGATCATCCCCACTCACGACACAAATTATGCTGATACTGTTAAATGGAACAGGACAAGCAATGCTCTGGTAGGACGTCTTTATAATAATATTGGTGAGAAATTCGGATGGAATGCCAATGGAGAACTCTATCTTACAGGATACCGCGCGGGAGATTTCAGCCTGGAAGGTGAGATCTTTAAATCTTTTGAATGGAAGAAGGGAATGGCTTCATTGAAAGTTAACGGATCAATGATTAATCAGCAGCCTTCATTCTGGTATGAACAATGGGGCGGCAATCATTTTGAATGGTATAATAATATGAAGAAGGAGTTCAGGATCGATCTTGGCACAACTTTTTCATATCCTGCGCGCAAGGCTGAACTTAAATTCAACTATGCAATAATTGATAATTATACAGATTTTGGAACAGATGCGCTTCCTTCACAACACGAGGGAGGATTATCTGTAGCAGCGCTGAAAGTCAGTAAAGAGGTCAGGGCATGGAAGTTTCATCTTGCGGGCGACCTGCTGGTTCAGCAGAGCAGCAATCCGGAAATCCTTGAACTTCCGCTTTTTGCAACCCGTTCGACATTCTATTTCGAGCATCTTTTCAAATTCAAGTCTACTAATGGAAGGCTCAATGTACAGATGGGTGCTGATGCCATCTATCATACTCCTTATCATCCATATTCCTATATGCCAGCCACAGGAAGGTTTTACCGGCAGGATCTGGTTGAAGAAGGCAATTACCCGTTTTTGAATGTTTTTATCAATATCAAGCTGAAGAGGACCCGGATCTTCGTCATGTACGATCATCTGAACTCCGGATGGATGGGGTATAATTATAATTTTGTACCCTCTTATCCTCAGAATTTCAGGATGTTACGCTATGGTATAGCCTGGACGTTCTATAATTAGAAAAAAAGTTGTATCTTTGCACCCAATTTTTTAAAAGCACAGGTATTAACTAAAAGAGAGCATTTGATAAGAAAAACATTCATTTTATCTGCTATACTGGCAGCCTTTATTACGTCCTGTTCACAAAATCCAACTCCATTAAATAGTTACAGCACACTTTCCTTCGACCTTGATTCGATCATGAAAAGAGGAAAGCTGTTAGCCGTTACGGACTTTAATTCGACGAATTACTTTCTGTACAAGGGAGAACCGATGGGATTTCAATATGAGTTGCTGCGAGAGTTCACAGCATACCTTGGTCTTGACCTTGAGATAATAACCGAAAATCATCTTGATCATGCATTCAATTTCCTGAAATCCGGAGAAGCTGACCTTGTGGCTATTGGTCTTACGGTAACTTCTGCAAGGAAAGAGGAGATTACGTTTACTGTACCAATATTTGAGACAAGACAGGTCCTGGTTCAGCGAAAACCACGCAACTGGAGATCTATGACAGAAGAAGCACTCGACAGGCATCTGATAAGGAACCAGCTCGACCTGGCAAATAAAAGCATCTATGTCCGGCAGAACTCAATCCATCAGGAAAGGCTTCTTGCACTTGCCGGTGAAATCGGAGACACTATTAATATAATTGCAGTCCCTTATGAGACGGAACACCTTATAAAGAACGTCGCGAACGGCGAAATTGAATATACCGTTTGTGACGAAAATATTGCAAGGGTCAATGCAACCTATTATCCAGATATTGATGTAAATACTCCGATAAGTTTTCCTCAGAACATTGCATGGGGTGTACGCAGGGAAAATTCGGAAAAACTGCTTAGGGAGCTTAACAGCTGGATCGCATCTTACAGGAAGACGACAGGCTATGCACTGCTTTATGCAAAGTATTTTAAAAACTCGAGATCGAACCTGATTGTAAAGAGCGATTATTATTCCCTCAGCACGGGAAAGATCTCACGGTGGGACGATCTCATTAAGAAGGCAAGCGAAGACATTGACTGGGACTGGAGACTTCTGGCATCCCTTATCTGCCAGGAATCGCGTTTCAACCCCCATGTTGAATCTCTGGCAGGCGCTTATGGACTTATGCAGGTGATGCCGGTTACAGGTGATCACTTTGGCATTGACATAACCTCATCACCGGGCAACAATATTAAAGCCGGGACAATGTATATAAACTGGCTTAAGTCGGTATATGAATCCAGGGTGCCGGATGAAAAAGAAAGGATGAAATTTATCCTTGCTTCATATAATGCCGGTCCGGGGCATGTTCTCGACGCCATGAAGCTGGCCGGAAAGAATGGAATGGACCCGCAAAAATGGGATGGTAATGTGGCTGTATGGCTTCTGAAGAAATCTGATCCGGTGTATTATAATGACACCGTTGTAAAGAATGGATTCTTCAAGGGAACAGAGTCGGTAAATTTTGTAACAGAGGTCCTCGATCGTTACGAACACTATAAAAACATTGTTCCGGTTGCAGACAGGCATTTGAACCTTGCATCACAAAAATAAACCTTCGTTAATAATTATCACCTTCCTGAAGTCTTTAACAGTTTTTTCTTACTTTTAGATGCCTAAAACTGTACTTCATGTTAAGATCTGGCAGGCGGATTTTGTCTGTACTATTCTTTTTGATCTTTTGTAACCTTCTCCAGGCACAGAGGCTTAATACAGGTCTGACATATGAGGTCTATGGAATACATCTGACAAAATTCCCAAGTGATATTATCTTCTCCGAAACAAATTACAAGGCATATTATATTAAACAATTTCAGGCCCCCGATGCGCTGAATATGAATATTTCGGCCAACCTTGTCGTTGATTACAGCAGATTCTTCATGAGTCTGAAATTCGGCCTTTTCACTGCTCCCAACGGTATAAAATTCAAGTATACCTATCCGATTGGAGGAGAACAGTTTACCACTTATTACTCAAAAATATCCTATCAGTGTACAGATGTTTCAGGGAGTGCAGGCTATTTTCTGAATGCCCAGAAATTCATGAAGCCTTATATTGAACTTGGTATCGGCAGGATAGCCCCTTATTTTTATTCAGAAGACATGTCAACTGATCCGAAATTCCTTTCCCAATGGACCGGCAGGCAGGAAATAACAGACATCCTTCAGCTTGATAAGTCGTACACTTACATATTGGCAGGTCTGGGATACAGAGGAGATTTTATGGCTGTTTCAGCAAGATACAGGATAAGAGTAGGGGATCATGTTTCATATTACAGCACTCTCTCATTAGGGATTTCAATTTATACTAAATTCAGCAAGCTTAGGAAACATTATATATATCAACCTGAAGAATAAAAATTAAATGTATCACAGATCAGGCATATTAGCATTCTTTATCGGAGTAATGATGCTGATGGCTTCGTGTGAAGAAGATCCTCCGGCACTCAGTATTCCTCCCAGGTATGATGTTCCTGTTTTGCTTGGCACAAATGTTACTTACTATGACCTTCAGGAAATCAGATTTAAACTTGATATAGCAGTATTCAAAGGCGATAATGAACTTAATGAGGTCATTGAATATACCGGGCTGCCTGATTCTTCTTTCCAATTTGAAGACTATGTGTACAATGGAGACAGCGTAAAGCATTTTGTGGATAAGGTCGAATATATTGATTCTTCAGGATTCGACTCATTTACAACACTGGTACTTATAGATCAGAGTGCATTTCCGGAAAATTTCGATTCCACAGACTATTATAACCAACGGTTTCAGGCATTCAATACATTTTATAAAAACCTGAACGGCCAGGGGAAAGTATGTTTTGCTTACTACAACAGGAGACAGGGCGATGTAAGCGTGATGAAGGTCATCAATAATGAACTCTCCGGCGAATGGAATGAAGATGTGGCAAGACAGCTCCTTAACATGACACATAACCAGTCAGGCAGCGCCGGTTTGTATGATGCCCTTGATCAGGCTATCAGTTTTATTGCTGCGCGAGGGACTGAAAATAAATCAGTGACTCTCTTCCTCAGAAATAAGGATGACGGTAAAAGCAACATAACCCTCAACAATATAATATTAAAGGCACAGTCTGACAATGTGAAAATAAATGTCATCTGGCTCATCAAAAAAAATCATCTTGAAAATGTCGACTTCAATGCATTAAGGCAGCTGGCATCAAGAACAGGAGGTTTCACGGTTTATATGGGCTATATCTTTCAATCTTCCACTGTGTTTATTCAACTGGCAAAACTTTTAAAATTGGAGAACAGCTTTTACAGGGTAACAGGAAGGATTACGATACCACCGCCAAGTTTTTTTAATCAGACACGCTACAGCACAGGAGTATACGTATATTATTATTCATCACAATATTTTATTGCAAGCTGGCTTCCACTTTGTTTTGAAAAGAACTGATTTTGAATCCATGGGCAGAAGATTGATATTGAAAATATTGTTTCTTGCGGCGCCTGTTCTCCTGTTTAGCCAGACAACAGAACTCTCCGTGCAGACCGGTCATGTTGAGGCAATTCGTAAAATTGTATTCAGTCCGGATGGTAAATATCTTGCAAGCAGTGACGACCTCCATAAAATATGTATATGGGACATGGCCGGATTGGCCCAGATGACAAGTTTCTTTTTTCCCGAAGTTGATGAAGGAGAACTAGTGACATCACTGGCCTTCAGCCCTGATAATAACCTTCTCGCTGCAGGGACCATGACGGGAAAATTGCTGATCTGGGATATAGGCAATTCAAGAAAAAAATCTTTCATATCAATAGATGAAGAGATCTATGATATTCGCTTTCTTGATGCTTCTTCATGCCTGATTCTTGGTACAAGACTTCAGTTACTCGATATTCCGGGTAATACCATCAGGTTGATTGATGAAAGAAAAATCGGTGATGTTATTGTCGACAAGGCTAAAAAGGAAATTACCTGGTGCGCGATAAATGGTGAACTTGGCACCATCTCCTATGCTGATGGTTTCAGGATTAATGTATCAGAACTCTCTGAAAATGACTTTGTAAAACTCCAGTCACGAAAATATACTTACCTGAATACCCTGAAGCTGGGCCGTGACGGACTCGTTGCGGCAGGTTCATATAATATGGTATTCTTTGACCTGCCAGCCAGGAACAAAGTATTTTCTGCTGCCTCTCCATATATGGATGAACATATCACCGACCTGGAATACCTGCCCTCAGGCAACTGTTTTCTTGTTTCAAATACCGACGGCAAGATTTACATCTTTGACTTTGCGACTCACAAGCTGATCAAAGTTCTGAAAGATCATATATCGGAAGTTAATACACTGGCAGTTCATCCTGTAAGAAATATTTTTGCCAGCGGCAGCTCCGACAGATCCATAATTTTATGGGATGCTGCCAATTACACTGAAATCAAGCGTTTCTATGCCCGCGCCACTGCTATCGGGTGCATGGATCTCAGCGAACCCACACAAACGCTTGCCTTTGGAAATGAACTTGGATACACGAAAACCATCAAGCTCGATGATAAGAATCCGGATATTGTCTCAGTGAAAAACCATCGTCAGAAAATCAACGATATTGAATTTGTAAACAACGATGAGAACATTATCACCTGCAGCAATGACAACCACCTGGTGAAACTGAAAACCAAAGGACTTGAGGTCGAGAAATCAGAGAAATACAAATCCAGTTTCGGGATCAAATATCTCCTTTCAAACATAATTGTGAAACTGAATCTCTATGCTGATCCTTATGTTTTTACAGATTCTCTTTCACTTACCGGTGATCAGAAACATGTAATTGCCTACGGGCATGAGACAAAAAAGAAATTCATGAAAGCCAGACCTGTACTGGAGAATTATGAGTTTCTCTACACGGCAGATGACCTTAAGCGCAGGAATTTAAAGTCATATCCGGTTTACAATGAAAAAATGATCCGGCCTGATTCAATAATCCTTGGCGTCAGAATTTACAACAGGGAAAACGGACATACCTCGGCAATCACGGAAGCAATATTGGATTCCTCTGTGAACAGGTTGATCACCTCTTCAACAGATGCGACTATTAAGATCTGGGATATAAATACTGGCAGGCTTATTGTTACCATCATTCCTGTTGATAAGGACAAAAGAGTTTTCATTACACCTGACAATTATTATTTTGCTCCGAAAAATTCTCTCAATGCCATAGGCTTTAAGCAGGGCACTGATTTTTATCCCACAGAGCAATTTGACCTTAAGTTCAACCGTCCCGACATTGTACTCGAAAGACTTGGATATTCAGATACAGGTCTGATAAAAGTTTATAAGAATGCCTATGCGAAAAGACTCAGAAAGTCAGGATTTAACGAAGAGATGTTCACATCTGAATGGCATACTCCCGAGGTTAAAATTCTTAATGCCGATGAAACCGGATATGCAACAGGAGAACCTGAGGTAACACTCAGCATCCGGGGGACAGACAGCAGATATAACCTCGACCGCCTTAATGTATGGGTTAATGATGTTCCTGTGTACGGGATCAACGGTATTTCTGTAAGAGGTGAGGCAGCCGATTCAGTGGTCAGGACAATTTCTGTTCCGCTTTCAGAAGGACAAAACAGGATCTCAGTTTCGTACATGAATGAAAAAGGCGTTGAATCGCTCAAGGCATCAAAAGAGATGGTTTTTGATCCGGGCATTTCGGTAAAACCTGATCTGTATGTTATTGCGCTAAGCGTTTCTGAGTACAAAGATAACCGGTTTAATCTCCAGTACTCTGTGAAGGATGGCAAGGATATTGCCAATATGTTCGGATCAGTTCCGGCTTCCAGCGGAGAATATAACCGAATAATAATCGATACTTTATTCAACAGGAAAGCAGTCAGGGAAAACTTCTTTGAACTTAAGGAAAAACTGATGAAGACAAAAGTGGACGATCAGGTCATTCTGTTTGCATCGGGACATGGACTGCTTGACAAGAACCTTGATTTTTACTTTGCATCCTGGGATATTGACTTCAGGCATCCTGAAACCAGGGGCATATCTTTCGACGATATGGAAAATCTTCTTGACAGTATTCCTGCGAGGAAGAAACTGCTGATGGTCGATGCATGCCACAGCGGAGAGGTTGACAAGGAAAATGAGCCCGGATTGATGGCTGTGAACGTTGAAAGATCTGAAGACATCACATTCAGGGGGAATGTACGGGAATACAATTTCAGGGGAGTCGCTGAAAACACGGCTGTTCAGTCAGGATCGAGCCTTGACAATTCATTTGAGCTTATGCAGGAGCTCTTTGCCGGACTCGATAAAGGTACTGGTACAACAGTTATATCGGCTGCCGCCGGCAAGGGATATGCTCTGGAGTCGGACAAATGGAACAACGGGGTATTTACCTATACCATTCTCAATGGGTTGAAGTACCGGGCGGCTGATAAAAACAAAGACAGGAAAATCACAGTTTCCGAGTTAAAGGATTATTCGATCAGACAGGTTGTGGACCTTACTGGAGGGAAGCAGAAGCCTACCGCAAGAAGGGAATCAATAGGGCTGGATTGGAGAATCTGGTAATCCGCGCTAATCGTATTTTATTGCTTTTACAGGGGTTATCCTGCTTATCAGCTTCGAAGGAACAAGAAGCATGATAAGTATTACAGCCATAGTTCCTGCATTCAAGAGAATGATATGGATGATATCAAGATTTACAGGCACTGTTTTAATATAGTATGATGAAGGATCAAGGGTGACCAGGCCTGTTTTCAGTTGAAGGAATGCAAGTCCTATTCCTATAATATTACCCCATAATAAACCTTTTCCTATCAGGTAGGCTCCCTGATAAAGGAATACCCTGCGTATCGTATTATCGTCAGAGCCCAGGGCTTTGAGGACTCCGATCATATTTGTTTTTTCAAGAATGAGGATCAGAAGTCCGGAGATCATATTAAAACCGGCGACTATCAGCATCAGCAGGATAATGATTAATACATTGACATCCTGGAAATTAAGCCAGTCAAATATCTGAGGGTATTTCCTCCTGATGCTTGTCACCTTAAAACTCTCTTCATCTTCTACAACCTTATAGCCGACAGCGTCCTGTACTTTGTAATACATTTCATCAAGCCTGTCAAAATCATTGATGAATATCTCAAATCCGCTGACCTGATCGTTATCCCATCCGTTAAGGCGTTTTATGTGGCCTATGTCGCAGAAAACATACATTTTATCAAACTCCTCAAGACTTGTCTCATAGATGCCGCTAATTACAAATCTTCTCTGGCGCGGAGGATCCTGCACAAAATACATGCTGATTGAGTCTCCGGTCGTCAGCCTGAGCATATCTGATATCTTTTTCGAGATAATCACCATGTTGGTGCGAACGCTGTCGTTAACCGTGAAAATCTTTCCGTCAACCATACAGTTTGAGAAATAGCTCCAATCAAAATCACTTCCCACACCCTTCAGCACAACACCCTGAATATCTTCGTCAGTCTTTATGATGCCTGCTTTGGTGGCAAAAACCTGAACATGGTTTATCCCGGGGATATTCTTTATTTTCGGTATAAATTCCTGTCCCTCGCTTATGGGAGCAGTTTCCAGCGACAAATTTGAATCAAGATTAACTATTTGAATATGAGAACCGAAACCAACGATTTTTTCCCTTATCTGTTCCTTGAAACCCGTCAGTATGGCAACCGCCAGGATCATTACTGCCAGGCCAAGAGAGATCCCGATAACTGCGATGATATTTATCGGCTTGGAGAAAGAAGTTCCTTCCCTTCTGCCTTTAATGAGTCGTTGCGCTATGAAATATGGCAGATTCATAATTAGAAAGCATCCAAAATTCGTAAATTTACTTTACAAATCATGAGCTAATGAAATATATTATTCTATTAATTTCTATAATGGCAATCCTGGCAATGTCTTGTAACGGAACAGAAAACAATCCGGTTCCCGGGGCAAGCCAGTTTGAAAAATACAAACTGTTAATTGAAGGCAAATCAGTTGCAATAGTTGCAAACCAGACATCGATGGCTGGTGATGTGCATCTTGTAGATTTTCTTTTAAATAAGGGAGTAAACATAAAGAAAATATTTGCTCCTGAACATGGATTCCGCGACCTGGCAGATGCCGGTGAAGCAATTCAGGATGGCATCGATATGCAGACCGGTTTGCCGGTAGTAAGCCTTTATGGTTCACACAGAAATGCAACTGCAGACGATCTTGCAGGAATTGATGTCGTGCTATTTGATATTCAGGATGTGGGAGTAAGGTTCTATACATACCTCGGCACCCTTCATTATCTTATGGAGGCATGTGCGGAAACCAGCGTCAAAGTCATTGTACTTGACAGGCCTGATCCTAACGGGTATTATGTAGACGGTAATATTCTCGATACTGCATACAGATCGTTTGTAGGAATGCATCCGGTTCCCATTGTTCATGGAATGACCGTTGGTGAATATGCGATGATGATAAACGGTGAAGGCTGGCTTAAGGGAGGTGTAAGGTGCGACCTCACTGTTATTAAATGTCTCTATTACGATCATGGTACATTATATGAATTGCCGGTTAAACCATCACCAAACCTCCCAAACCAGACAGCAATATATCTTTATCCTTCCATCTGTTTCTTTGAAGGAACAAATATTTCGCTTGGGCGGGGTACACCATTTCCATTCCAGGTTTATGGTTCACCGCTTCTGCCTGACAGGGGATTCAGCTTTACTCCCGACAGCGCATTCGGCTCCAGGAATCCGCCTTTCAAGGGGATAAAATGTTATGGGGTAGATCTTCGCAATGCCATTAAAGACAGGTTGATACCTTCTTATGCGATTAACCTTGAATGGGTAATTGATGCTTATAATTATTATCCGGAAAAAGATAAGTTTTTCACCAGTTATTTTGATGTTCTTTCCGGAGGCCCGACAATCCGCGAACAAATACGAAAGGGAATGACCTCTGATCAGATCAGGCAAACCTGGAAGGATGGATTGGAGAAATTCAGTCGGATCAGAAAGAGATATTTATTGTATTAAATAGATTTCCTGCAGATTTCGCAGATTCACGCAGAAATAATCTGCGAATATCAGCGAGATCAGTGGGAGATTTTATATTCTGCCAGGATATACCTTCAAGGCCTCTGAAAGTATTTCCATTGCATTTTTCAGATCGTCAATCTTGAGGACATAGGCTATTCTGACCTCGTTTTTTCCAAGTCCGGGTGTAGAATAGAATCCCGAAGCAGGCGCCACCATAACCGTCTGGTTTTTATATTCAAATTCCTCGAGAAGCCATTGGGCAAATTTGTCGGAATCGTCGACAGGGAGCTTTACAACCGAATAGAATGCCCCTTTTGGTTTCGGGCAATATACGCCCGGGATCTTATTCAATGCCTCGACCATATAATTCCGGCGTGCAGTGTACTCCATATTTACTTCTTTGAAGTAATCAGGAGGAGTATCGATTGATGCCTCTCCCGCAATCTGGCCAAGTCCGGGAGGTGAAAGGCGCGCCTGTGCAAACTTGAGGGCAGTGGAAATGACTTCCTTGTTTTTTGTCACGAGTGCTCCGATCCTGACGCCGCATTCGCTGTATCGCTTCGAAACAGAGTCGAACATGACAATGTTATTATCGATGCCTTCAAGCATCATTGCTGAGAAGTGGCTGGCGCCATCATAGCAGAACTCCCTGTAAGCTTCGTCTGAGAACAGATAAAGGTCATGTTTTAATACGATCTCGCGAAGCTGAAGAAATTCCACTTTTGAATACAGATAACCGGTCGGATTATTGGGGCTGCAGACAATTATTCCCTTTGTTTTTGGGGTTATTTTCTTTTCGATCTCGCTTATCGGCGGAAGCGCAAAGTCGTCTTTTATATAAGATGTTACAGGAACGATCTTTATTCCTGATGATATTGCAAAACCGTTGTAGTTGGCATAAAAAGGCTCCGGTGTTATGACCTCATCACCCGGATTCAGGCACGAATTGAAAGCAAAAAGAATAGCTTCCGAACCTCCGGTAGTTATTAAAAGGTCAGTATAATCGATGTTGATGCCTTTGCTTTTGTAAAACCCGGCCAGTTTCCGGCGGTACGATTCATTCCCGGCAGAATGACTGTACTCAATCACCTTTAGATCAAGTTTGCGAATCGCATTAAGGGCAACTTCAGGAGTGGGGATATCTGGCTGACCGATATTAAGATGGTATACTTTTCTTCCCTGGCGTTTTGCTTCATCAGCATATGGAGCCAGCTTCCTTATCGGTGACGGGGGCATCGCCCTCCCTTTATCGGATATTGATGGCATAATATGATTTTTAAACGATCAAAAGTAAGAAAAATCGGGGATGAAATAATTGATTAATCTCATAGTGTGATTCTTTTATTCCTGGCAGTCAAAAAACATTCTAAATTCGCAAAAGATATTTATTGTGTATGAAAAAGTATATAATGTCTTTTGCTTGTGCCATTCTTGTTCTGATAATTACATCCGGAGCTTGTGAATCGCAGGTAAAAGGTTTCAATAAGATAAAGTGGAACAATGAAAAGATCGCCCCGGGACTTATATGGAAATCCAGCCATTGTGTATTGAACGATTCGGTTCCGCAGAACATTAATATTCTTATGGTTAACCTGAAAAAAAGGAAAATCAGACTGGTATATAATCCGCTGAAGAATATTCAGACCAGTATCCAGGCTCGCGATACAGAAGCTATGGCCGCCGTCAATGCCGGTTTCTTCAATGTTAAAAACGGAGGATCGGCAACTTATATTAAAATTGCCGGCAGGATTGTCGATTCAGATACTGCAAAAAAGTGGCCGCAGAATACAAATCTGAACGGAGCAATTATGATCCGGTCATCAAATGAAATTTACATAGTGAAAACCATGCCTAATGCCTGGTTCGACTCACATCAGGAGTACGAAGATATTCTGGTCACGGGCCCTCTGCTTGTTGATGGAAATACACTGAGCAGCCTGCCTCAGACTTCGCTGGTAACAAATAAACATCCCCGTACAGCGATAGGATCAAGGAACAGCAGGAAAATAATCCTTATTACTGTTGATGGCAGGGCTACAGAAGCAGGAGGCATGACGCTTAATGAACTGGCAGATTTCATGTTGTCGCTCAGATGCAGGGATGCCATTAACCTTGACGGTGGCGGTTCAACTACGATGTGGATAAGCGGAAAGCCTTTCAACGGTGTGGTCAATATGCCTTCCGATAATAAGAAATTTGATCATGAAGGCGAAAGGGCGGTATCCAATATATTGATTATTAAATAATAGGATTAAAACAGTATTACTTTCAGTTCTTGTCTGCAAGAAGAGCACACTCCAATTTCACAATCTCCCGGCAATAATTAAAATTGCACTCAGAAGCCACATCATTTACCGTATGATAATTGGGAGCAATATCGTATGAAAAGAAGAACAGTGCCCTGTAGCCATTAACAAAAAAAGGATAACTGTCACTTCGTGTGTTGTTTGTATTGTCATTCACAGTGCTAAGAAGAGTATAACGAGCGGATAGCACATCAGCGTCATGACGCAGGGTATGAGAATTATCGTAGTCGAGGATATTAACGTACCAATTGGCATCACTGACAGAAGGTTCATAAGCGATCATATCGGAATTAAGCATGAACCTTATCTTTTGTGAGAATCCGTTAGGGTTGGAGGCGAAATCACTGCTGCCGAGTAACCCTGTTTCTTCTGCTCCGAAAGCAATGAACATGATTGTACTTTTCGGCCGGAAGTTATTTTTTTTCATCACCCTGGCGATCTCGAGCACTGCAGCAGTTCCGCTGGCATTATCATTTGCACCGGGAATTATAGTCAGATCACTCGTGCTGAGGATATTATCGTAATGTCCTCCGACAACACATGCCGAATCCGGATAATCAGAGCCCTCAATTGAAGCGATCACATTATACTGTACCTGGGCATAGTACGCACCCCTGAAAGTCTTCGTGATATTGAACGAATCAAGGCATGCATTGTCATAACCAATGTCCTGGAACTTCTTCATCAGCTTTTTTGCAACATCCCTGTGATCATCAGCAAGCGAAAACCTGTTACCCATATTTTGCATCCAGATAACATCATTCCGTATTGAGTCGGCATTGATGTCATTAAGCAGGCTTCTTATCATTGCCTCTTTAGCTGCCTCTTCATTATCTTCTTTCTGGCAGGAGATAAGAAAAATCAGAAACGAAAGAAACAGAATTACAGGAATTAATGATCTTGAAAGTTTCATATTGTTAATTCATTAACAGCAGTTTTTTCCAAAAAAACAGCAATCCGTCAACCCCGGTTTTGGTTGTCAGAGAGCTAATATAACTAAATTTCCTATTTTTGCCTTTCAAATATCCTGAAATAACCTCAAACACCTGATGGAAATACCGACAAAATATGAGCCCGGGAAGGCAGAGAGTAAATGGTATGATTACTGGATGAAGCATGGCTTCTTCAGGAGCATGCCTGATGAGAGAGAGCCATATACAATTGTCATTCCGCCTCCGAATGTCACAGGTGTTCTTCACATGGGACACATGCTCAACAACACCATTCAGGATGTACTTGTACGCCGCGCCAGGATGCTGGGTAAGAATGCCTGCTGGGTCCCGGGTACTGATCATGCTTCAATTGCCACCGAAGCAAAAGTTGTAGCCAAGCTCAAAAGTGAAGGAATAGAGAAAAGAGATCTTTCAAGGGAGAAGTTTCTTGACCATGCATGGGAATGGACAAACAGGCACGGAGGAATAATCCTTGAACAGCTTAAAAAACTGGGAGCATCGTGCGACTGGGATAGAACCCTTTTCACAATGGATAAACCGCGGTATGATTCAGTAATAAAGGTTTTTACTGATCTCTATAATAAAGGCCTGATATACAGGGGTGCCAGAATGGTCAACTGGGATCCGCAGGCAAGAACTGCAGTTTCCGACGAAGAGGTCTATTTTACCGAAGAACAGTCAAAATTGTATTATGTGAGGTACAAGGTAGCCGGATGGAATGATTATGTTACAGTCGCAACAACCCGTCCGGAAACTATCCTCGGGGATACAGCTGTATGTGCCAATCCAAACGACAAGAGATATGAGCATCTCAGGGGAAAGAAAGTTAATGTCCCCATGACAAAGCGTGAGGTGCCGTTCATATACGATGAGTATGTCGACATGGAATTTGGCACAGGATGTCTCAAGATAACTCCTGCACATGACATCAATGACTATGAAATAGGACTGAAACACAACCTTGAATCAATAGATATTTTCAATGACGATGGCACAATCAATCCGCGTGCCGGAATGTTTGCCGGAATTGACAGGTTTACTGCAAAGAATCTGGCAGAAGAAGAACTAAGAAGAACAGGAAACCTTATCAAGGTTGTTCCGTATAATAATAAGATTGGCCGGTCCGAAAGAACCCATGCGATAATCGAGCCGAAACTTTCAACCCAATGGTTCCTCAAAATGGAGGATATCTCGAAACCGGCGCTCGACGCAGTTATAAACGGAGAGGTTCATCTTCATCCCTCAAAATTCAAAAATCTTTACCGCCACTGGATGGAAAATGTTCATGACTGGTGTATCAGCCGTCAGTTGTGGTGGGGCCACCGGATACCGGCCTGGTATTTTGGAAAGAATGATTTTGTAGTTGCCGGAGATATAAAAGAGGCGCTGGAACTGGCACGTAAAAAGAGCGGTGACAAATCACTGAAGGAATCCGACCTGAAACAGGATGATGATGTACTCGATACCTGGTTCTCATCATGGCTCTGGCCTATAACTTCATTCGACGGTATTAACAAACCTGATAATCCTGATATTAAATATTATTATCCCACCAACGATCTGATCACAGCGCCCGAGATCCTTTTCTTCTGGGTGGCAAGAATGATCATTGCCGGATACGAATACCAAAAAGAAAAACCATTCAATAATGTTTACCTGACCGGACTTGTCCGCGACCAGCAAAGAAGAAAGATGTCGAAATCACTTGGTAACTCGCCTGAGCCTCTTGATCTTATTGAGAAGTACGGAGCTGATGGAGTAAGGGTGGGAATGCTGCTATGCTCGCCTGCAGGCAACGACCTTCTTTATGATGATTCTCTGCCGGAACAGGGACGTAATTTCGCAAACAAGATATGGAATGCATTCAGGCTTGTCAACGGCTGGAAAGTAGATGGGGAAAAAATTCAACCTGATTCATCAAATGTTGCCATTAAATGGATGGACGAAGCCCTTAAAAAAGGAACTGCCGAAATTGACTCAAACTTTAAGAAATTCAGAATATCTGAGGCTCTTATGATTGTTTACAAATTATTCTGGGATGAGTTTTCAGGATGGTATCTGGAGGCTATAAAACCGGAATATGAGAAACCGGCAGATAGAAAAACCTATGAAGCGACAATAGCATTTTTCGACAGGCTTCTCAGGCTCATACATCCTTTCATGCCTTTCATTACAGAAGATATATGGCAGATGCTGGAGGAGAGAAAAGATGGCGAAAGCATTATGATAAGCAAGATTCCGGAATCTAAAAGATATAATAAGGATCTGCTGACAAGGTTTGAAAACGACAAAGAAATTATAAGCTCGGTTCGCACTGTAAGAAAGGAGAGAGATATTCCGAATAAAGAGAATGTCACTCTGATCATCAGGGCTGATGAAAAAAGCTTCAGCAGCGAATTTCTTCCGGTCGTCATCAAGCTTTGTAACCTTGATAGTGTGACATTTACTGACACCAAAGAAGAAGGAGCAGCATCATTCATGGTTGGCACAACTGAATATTATATTCCGCTCGGGAAGAAACTTGATAAAAAGGCTGAGCTCTTAAAGATCAAAGAAGAACTTGATTATTACAGGGGATTTCTTGCCTCAGTAATGAAAAAACTTGATAATGAGCCTTTCGTACAGAATGCTCCTGCAAATGTTCTTGACCTGGAAAGAAAGAAAAAGAGTGATACCGAGTCCAAAATAAGATCACTGGAAGAAAGAGAGAAGGAGCTTAAGAAATGATGGGGGGCTAGGGCACCAGCTTCCTTACAAAATAGTTCTCATTCATTTTAGTAAGTTCCCATCCGTTGTTAAGGACAAGATGCCATCCTTCACCCTCCACACGGTTATTATCGGCTTTGTAACCCCTGGAAGTAATTCGCAGATATTTAAGATTATT
>JALONV010000048.1 GCA_025454755.1 Bacteroidales bacterium
GTTCCCTCCGCCTGCGGCGCTCACAACATTTTCCTCTATCATCACTGACCCCAGGTCATTCGCACCTCCATGCAGCGACAGCATCCCGGTGTCCCTTCCAACTGTAAGAACGGATGCCTGAATGTTTATGATATTGTTAAGCATTATCCTGCTTATTGCAATGAGTCTGATATATTCAGGACTATTATAACTGCCGGCGATTCCAAATTTTTGTTTCAGCACGGTTCCCTCATCCTGGAATGGCCACGGTATAAAGGTTATAAATCCATAATGTCCTTCCGGTTTTTCATTTTGAAGTTCTCTCAGCTTAACAAGATGACTGATTCTCTCATTAACGGTTTCTATATGTCCGTACATCATTGTAGCAGAAGTGGGAAGGTTCAGTTCATGTGCAGTTCTCATAACATCAAGCCACTCATCTGAGGAAGCCCTGGCGGGAGATACTATTTTCCTTACACGATCGGAGAGTATCTCAGCTCCGGCGCCTGGCAACGAATCAAGTCCCGCTTCTTTAAGCCTGATAAGGATTTCATTAAATGTTGTTTTTTCTCTTTTTGCCAGAAAAACTATTTCGGGCGGACCAAGAGCATGCAACTTAAGCGAAGGATACAGCGCCTTAAGTTTTCTGAATAACTCAGTATAAAAGCCCAGTCCGAGATCAGGATTCATTCCTCCCTGTAAAAGCAGCTGATCGCCCCCGAGAGAATACATTTCATTGATCTTGCCGATATACTCATCAATAGTGGTTATGTATGCATCATCTGCACCTTTTTTCCTGCAGAAGATGCAAAAAAGACACTGGGAGAAACAGATATTTGTGATGTTCACATTTCGGTCGATCATCCAGCCAACATTTTTCCCGGGAACATGTTTCTGCCTCAGCTGGTTTGCAACAAACATCAGCTCCTCGAGGGGGGCATTATTATATAAGTATTCTCCCTCTGCAACACTTAGCGGAGCAAGGTTCAATGCCTTTTCATATAATTGATCAGTAACCATGGTTTTAACACCCGCAAAGGTAATGCTTTGGAAACAAAACAATCAATAATTTGTTTAACTTTACATCCTTAAAAAATTGACTTACAGCCATGAAATCCGAAATAATAAAAATCTCTCAAATATCTCCTGCTCAATCAATTGTATGCATTGTTGGCAAGAATGAGATCCCGTTATTTCTGAGCCTGAACAAGACAGAAAAGGAGTACGCCCTGAAACAGCTTCGCAAGAAAGAAGAAATTGTATTTATCAATTCATATTTTAAGTGTACCTATATAGTAAAGGTAAAAGAGGGTGCATCCGGTTATAAAGCGAGGGAAGAGTTGCGAAAGGCTGCAGCCGGCATTAAGAAACTTATTAAATCGAACAATCATTCAGAGCTGGTCATCGCTTCCCACTCTACATATAAGGGCGCTGTTGAAGATTTCACCGAAGGACTTTTACTGAGTTCATATACCTTTAAAAAATACAAAACCCGGGACGAGGATGAAGTTAAGAAAAACTATCCGGCTAAGTTGTTGCTCTATGGTGATATCAACAAATCTGAATTAAAATGGCTTACTGATCTGACTGATGCCGTATATTTTGTACGCGACCTGATAAACGAACCTGTAAATCATCTCAATGCAACAGCATTGGCTGTGGCAATAGAAAAGACAGGCAAGTCGGCCGGATTCAGGGTTGAAGTCCTTGCCAAAAGGAAAATTGAAGCTCTTAAGATGGGCGGTCTTCTTGCTGTGAACAAAGGAAGTGTTGATCCTCCGGTTTTCTGTATTCTTGAATGGAAGCCTGCGAAACCGGTAAACAAACAGCCTGTAGTTCTTGTAGGCAAAGGAATTGTTTACGATACGGGAGGCCTCAATATCAAAACCGGCGAATATATGTCCGGTATGAAAGGCGATATGGCAGGAGCCGCTACTGTTACAGGAGTGCTTTATACTGCAGCAAGGAACAGTTTACCGCTGCATGTAATCGGACTGATACCGGCAACTGACAACCGCCCGGGAGGAAACGCTTATGCACAGGGCGACATAATTACCATGTACAGCAAGCTGACAGTCGAAGTCGGCAACACGGATGCAGAAGGACGTCTGATTCTTGCCGATGCTATTAGCTATGCCTCGAAATTTAAACCTGAACTTATTATTGATATTGCAACTCTTACCGGTTCAGCTGCAGTGACATTCGGCACACAAGCCATTGCTATGATGACCAATGCCGGAAGGAAATATATAAAATTGCTTGAAGAATGCGGCAACGAGGTTTATGAAAGGGTCTCTGAACTTCCTTTCTGGGATGAATATGCCGAAATGATCAAATCGGAAGTTGCTGATATAAGAAATGTCGGAGGACGCGAAGCAGGTACTATCACTGCCGGCAAATTCCTTGAAAAATTTGCAACATCTCCACTGATTCATCTCGATATTGCCGGAACCGAGATGCTTAAGAAAGACGATCATTACAGGCTCAGGGAAGGAACCGGTTCAGGGCTGAGGCTGCTTGTCACCTTTTTAAGAAGACTGGCGGCAGATTATAAAAAACTGAAATAAAATTATGGAAGCTAAACCAATAATTGCCGGCATATCTCATGGAGATATTAACGGCATCGGCTATGAGGTAATTATCAAGGCGCTCATGGATCCGTTGATCAACGAACTTTGTGTTCCGGTTGTTTATGGCTCTCCCAAAGTGGCCGCATATCATCGCAAGGCTCTGAATATAAACAATTTCAGCTTCAACAATATCAGATCTGCCGATGAGGCAAATCATAAAAAGGCAAATATGATCAACTGCCTTGATGATAATATCAGGGTTGAACTAGGAAAATCGACTCAGCAGGGAGGTGAAGCAGCTCTCGTTTCTCTTGAAAGAGCCCTGGAAGATCTCAAGGCAAGAAAGATCAACATACTTGTAACAGCGCCTATTGACAAAAAAAATATACAATCGGAGAAATTCAGCTTCAAAGGGCACACCGAATATCTCAAGTCAAAAGCTGGAGTCGAAGAAGTCCTTATGTTCATGATCAGCGAAAACATGAGAATAGGATTTGCATCGGGGCATGTACCCCTCAGAAAGGTTCATGAGGCAATAACCATCGATTCTCTGATGCGGAAGATACGGCTCATGAACCAGTCGCTTTTAATGGATTTTGCCATCCGTAAGCCTAAAATTGCAGTCTTGGGATTAAATCCGCATGCAGGCGACAATTCACTTCTTGGGAGTGAAGAAGCTGAGGTGATAATCCCTGCGATCAAACAGGCCGAAAAAGAAGGGATACTGGTTTTTGGACCATTTCCGGCTGATGGATTCTTCGGTGCGGCATCATTCACAAAATTTGATGGCATACTTGCTATGTATCACGACCAGGGACTTTCTCCCTTTAAAGCTCTCTCTTTCGATTCCGGAGTTAATTATACTGCAGGGCTTCCGTTTATCAGGACATCTCCTGTACATGGCACTGCATTTGAGATCGCAGGCAAGGGAGAGGCTTCAGAAAACTCTTTCCGCCAGGCTCTTTATCTGGCATGCAGTATATACAGGAACAGGCAGCTGTTTGCAGAAATCTCCAGGAACCCGCTTAAACACCAGGATATAGAGATCCATGCTGACAAGGTTGATGAACTGCCTCCGGATATTTATAACCAGGAACAACAATTATGATCGATTATATTAAAGGAAAAATTTCACAGATCACCCCCACATTTCTGACGGTTGAAACAGGTGACATAGGATATTTCATCAATATTTCGCTTACCACCTTTGCCCGGCTTGAAGGTGTGAACGAATGTAAAATCCTGATTCATGAAGTGATCAGGGAAGATGCACATCAGCTGTTCGGTTTCGCCGATAAAGAAGAGCGCGATATTTTCAGATTGCTGATTTCAGTTTCAGGAGTTGGCTCAAGCACTGCGAGGATGATGCTCTCCTCTCTTAGTCCCGGCGAGATAGAAAAAGCAATAATCGGCGCCGACGTTCATCTTCTTAAAAGTGTCAAGGGTATCGGTTTGAAGAGTGCCGAAAGAATAATCGTCGACCTGAAAGACAAACTTGGCAAGCAGGCTGGTGCAGGTGAAATATTTGCTTTTTCGGACAATACAAAACGCGAAGAGGCGTTATCTGCATTGGTGATGCTTGGGTTTGCCAAAAGCGCTGTTGCTAAAGTACTTGACAAGATCGTTCGGGAAGAAAAGAACCTTTCTGTCGAGGACATGATAAAGCGCGCGCTCAAGAACTTGTGACACTGAATATAAGCCGGATTGGGATCAGGGAAATCATATAGAAATCTTCTGGTATCTTTTTATCTTGCACTGACACTATCCCTTTTACCTGGGCCGATGGATGCAAACGGCCAGGTTATTGGCAAATCAGCAGATCAGGATACAACACAAAAATCAATCCTCAAACTCCAGGATGTCCCGGCAACACCCTGGGAAAAACAACAATCATCGCCTTTCTTCCTGAATAATCCCTCAAACATAAAGGAAGATGTTGTGTACGACTCTGAAAAAAATGAATACATAATCTATAAGAAAGTGGGTTCCCTTGATTATCGTCCGCCTGTGCACATGAACCCCGGAGAATTCAGGAAATATCAATACAGCAGGGCGGTGCGAGATTACTGGCAATCAAGAATTACCGGAGAAGAAACAGGCTTCAGGTCGACACTGATACCACAGATAGAGATTGGAGGAGCAGCATTCGACAAGATCTTCGGAAGCAATACAATAAACATCATACCACAGGGATCTGCCGAACTCATATTCGGTGTAAATATTTCTCATACTGAAAATCCTGCCCTTTCTGAGAAGCTGCGGACAATACCCACGTTCGACTTCAAGGAAAAGATCCAGATGAATGTCACCGGTACAATCGGCGACAAAATGGAACTCGGCGTGAACTACAATACTGATGCTATGTTCGAATTTGAGAACAGAACAAAGCTTCAGTATTCCGGCAAGGAAGATGAGATACTGAAAAAAGTTGAGGCAGGAGATGTAACTCTTCCTTTGAAGGGCACTCTGATAACCGGGAGCTATAGTCTTTTCGGGTTAAAAACCGAGATGCAGTTCGGCAAGCTGACCGTCACGACAGTTCTTTCACAGCAGAAAGGTGAATCGTCAGTGATTGAGGTAGAGGGTGGAGCACAGCAAACCGGTTTCGAGATATTTGCCGATGAATATGAAGCAAACAGGCATTTCTTCCTGTCACAGTATTTCAGGGATATTTATGATGATGCCCTTAAGACTCTTCCCATTGTAAGTACCGGAGTGAACATAGAACGTATCGAGGTATGGATCACCAATAAGACAAGCAGGTTCGAAGAAGCAAGCAACAGGAATATTGTAGCATTCATTGACCTTGCTGAGAACAGGAATCATATCTTTAATAATATTCCCGGATTCCAGGAAACACCGGGGGTACCAATTTACCCTGATAATGGCGCCAACCAGTTGTACGAACAACTGAACACAACATATTCGGCTATCCGCGACGTCGACCAGGTTACCAACACTCTTGAATCTTTATATCCCGGTTTCCAGATTGGAAGTGATTTTGAAAAAATCGAGAATGCAAGGAAGCTTAATGAAAGAGAATATACAATAAACAAACAACTGGGCTATATTTCTCTCAATTCAGCCCTCAATACTGATGAGGTGCTGGCCGTTGCATACCAATATACGATCAACGGACAGGTATATAAGGTTGGGGAATTCTCCACTGATGGAATAACTGCACCACAGACACTTGTCCTTAAACTCATCAAAGGCACAACGCTGACACCTAAGCTTCCCACATGGGATCTGATGATGAAGAACGTATATTCTCTCGGCTCAGGCAAACTTGATAAAAATGATTTTGAACTGAATATTCTTTACCAGGACGACAACACAGGAAATTCCATAAACTATTTGCCGGAAGGAAAACTTCAGAATCAGATCCTGCTTCAAATCATGGGACTGGATAATCTGAACTCACAGTCCGACAGGGAATCAGACGGCTATTTTGATTTCATCGATGGAGTTACTGTTATGACAGACAGGGGGAAAATAGTCTTTCCTGTTATTGAACCCTTTGGGAACCACTTGCGAAAAAAAATTAATAATACCGCAATTGCCGACAAATACGTCTTTCAGGAACTCTACGACTCCACACAGACAGTGGCAAGGCAGATGGCGGAGAAGAATAAATTCATGCTGGCAGGACAATATTCATCTGAATCGGGATCCGAGATACAGCTTAATGCCACAAACATTCCACAGGGATCGGTTATTGTGACTGCAGGAGGAGTTACGCTGACAGAGAATACTGATTACACCGTCGATTATAATATGGGTACCGTCAGGATCATAAATTCTGCTCTAATAGAATCGCAAACACCAATTAAGGTCTCCCTTGAGAGCAACCAGTTTTTCGGATTCCAGACAAAAACCCTGGTGGGAACACATCTGGACTATCGCTTTTCTGACAACTTTGATATCGGAGGGACAATTTTACATCTCACGGAAAGGCCTTATACCCAGAAAGTCAATTTTGGAGAGGAGCCGATATCCAATACAATCTGGGGTTTAAACACATCATATAAAACAGAATCACAGGCACTTACAAAGATCATTGACAAGATCCCCCTGCTCGAGACCAAAACACCATCTGCAATATCATTCTTTGGTGAGTTTGCCCACTTGATCCCTGGCCATTCAAAGGCCATCAGTAATGCCGGCAACTCATATATAGATGATTTTGAAGCCAGCGAAATACCACTTGACCTTAAGTCGTTCAATGCCTGGACAATTGCCAGCATTCCACAGGGACAGGAACTGCTTTTCCCAGAGGCAAGACTGAACAATAATGTGGCCAGCGGCTTCAACAGGGCGAAGATCGCCTGGTACGTCATCGATCCTATTTTCCTTCGGAACGGATCTTCTACCCCGGATCACATAAAACAAAACCCTGAGGAGCAGTCCAGCCATTTCGTAAGGGAAATTTTTGAAACAGAAATATTTCCATACAAGGAGAGTGCCAGCGGCATACCCACGAACATCACCGTTCTTAACCTGGCCTATTATCCCGGAGAGAGAGGTCCGTACAACTTTGATACTGATCCGGGGCTTTATTCAAGAGGCATTAATTCCGACGGAACACTCAACGATCCTGCTACACGATGGGGCGGAATCATGAGGGAAGTTCTTACAAGCGATTTTGAAACGGCAAATATCCAGTACATAAAGTTCTGGGTGATGGATCCGTTTGTTGAGGATCCTGCACATGATGGCGGTGATCTTTTTGTAAACCTTGGCAATATTTCTGAAGACATTCTCCGCGATTCAAGAAAAAGCTTTGAGAACGGACTTCCCGGAACGGAAATTCCGACAAATATTGACACCACAGCATGGGGCCGTGTACCGACTGTCCAGGCTGTCGTAAATGCCTTCGACAATGATCCGCTGTCAAGACGCTATCAGGACGTTGGATTTGACGGACTGAGAAACGAAGATGAGCGTACATACTTCAATGATTATTTGAATAAATCAGAGGCTATTACGGATCCTGACATTTATCAAAATATTCTTGGTGACCCGGCAGGAGACGACTTCCATTATTTCAGGGGATCTGATTATGATGATGAACAACTTGGCATTCTTGCCCGGTACAAGAAATACAATGGTCAGGACGGAAACTCTCCGACAGCAGAAATGTCAGATGAGTCATATCCGACATCAGGAACAACCCTTCCGGATATGGAGGATATTAACCGTGATAACACTCTGAGTGAAACGGAGAGCTATTATCAATACAGGATAAGCATGAGACCGGGCGACCTTCAGGTAGGAAAGAATTTTGTGGTTGATGAGATCGAGTATGACGCAACAATGGCCAATGGCGACAAATCGAAAGTAAAATGGTATCAGTTGAAAATTCCTATAACGGATTATCAGAAAGTAATAGGCAATATCAGTGATTTCAAATCGATCCGTTTCATGAGAATGTATGTTCGTGGATTCAGCAAGCCGGTAATAATGCGTTTTGCAAAACTCGATCTGGTAAGGGCTGAATGGAGAAAATACAATATTTCCTTCATGGAAGGAGGCGAACGGGTAACAGTACCTGAGCCTGCAGATGGCACATTTGAGATAAGCTCTGTCAGTATTGAGGAGAATGCAGGCAAGGAACCTGTGAATTATGTGCTTCCTCCCGGATTTACAAGGATGACCGATCCTTCCAATCCGCAACTCCAGCAGCTGAATGAACAGTCTATGGTACTAAAAGTTCAGAATCTGGAAGACGGTGATGCACGTGCGGCATTCAGAAACGTGAGCATCGACATCAGGCAGTATAGACGTCTCCGTATGGAGGTTCATGCTGAGGCACTGATCGGACAGATCCTCCAGGATAACGAGCTCACTGCATTTATAAGGATCGGTTCGGACTATAAAAGCAACTTTTATGAATACGAGATACCTCTTAAGCTGACTCCTCCCGGCCGTTACGACAATAAATCAGATGAATCAAGAACAATTGTATGGCCTGAAGAAAACAGCTTTAATATTGATTTGTCAGTTCTTCAGGATGCCAAACAGGAGCGTAACAGAAAAATGCAGGAGGCCGGTTCTTCCCTCAGCATCTCGGATGTTTATGTATATATGCATGAAGGTCACAGGATTTCAGTATCCGGTAATCCAAACCTCAGCAATGTAAAGGTTATTATGGTTGGTGTCAGGAATCCGATCAAGACAAGGAATTCAGGAAGTGATGACGGAAATCCGAAATGGGGTGAAGTTTGGGTTAATGAACTGCGCCTCAGCGATTTTATTGAAGATGGAGGCTGGGCTGCAAACGCCCATCTGCAGGCTCGCCTGGCTGATCTTGGAACAATCGACGTCGTCGGTCAGACAAGCACTCCCGGCTGGGGAAGCATTGAGAAGAAAGTGAATGAAAGAAGCAAAGAACAGGTTGTAAAGTACGACCTTTCCTCGACACTGGAGTTAGGGAGATTTTTCAATGAAAAACTTGGAGTCAGACTCCCTGTATATATGGGTTACTCCGAAACACGTATTAAACCGCAGTACAATCCACTCGATCCTGATATTCTTCTTTCCGATGCTCTGCGCAGTTCGGCAGATGACAGGGAAAGAGACTCAATAAGATCTATTGCAGAGGATTATGCAAGAAGAAAAACCATTACAGTGAGCAACGCCGGGATCTCAAAAAGAGGTGAAAAACCTCATCCATGGGATCCTGCAAACCTGAGTGTAAACTATACCTACAATGAGATCTATAAGAGTGATACAAAGACTGAGATAGATCTTGAAAAGAATCACCGGGGCGGGCTCACTTATGATTACCAGGCCAACCCAAAGAACGTAATGCCGTTCAAGAATATCAAGTTCCTTAACTCACCTGTATTCAGACTGATAAAAGACTTCAACTTCTATATTTTTCCAAAGAGCCTTTCCTTCAGGACAGATCTGAGCCGTTATTATAATGAAGTAAAAACAAGAAATATCAATAATCCTTATCTTAAGATCACGCCTACCTATAAGAAAGATTTTGAGTGGACCAGGATATATGATTTCAAATATGATGTGACACGGCAGCTGAAGGTCGATTTCACTGCCACCAACCTTTCAAGGATAGATGAACCTGAAGGTGGCGTCGACAAGCAAAGATACAGCAGCACCTATGAGCTCTGGCGTGACTCCGTTATGACCAACCTGATGAATTTCGGACGAAATACATCATATAACCATTTCATAAATGTCAATTATACCATACCGGTAAACAAACTTCCTCTTTTATCGTGGCTCAATTCAACCCTTCGCTATGGTTCAGACTATACCTGGCTTGCCGGACCTCTTTATCCCGACAGCATGAATATCAATATCGGGAATTCAATTAAGAATCATAATGAATTGTCATTCACTGCACAGGCAAATCTTGCAACTATCTACTCAAAGTCAAAATTCCTGAAGAAGATAGAGACAAATACGCGGCCGGAAGCACGACTCAGGATGAAAGCCGAAACGAAGACGGTGACCATGAAAAAGGAGAATATAAGCTTCAAGGCTAATACGGTAAAAGGAATTGTACATAACCTGAAAACAAAAGATGTAACAGTGAAGGTTACGCGTAAAAATGGAGAAGCGGTAAAGGGGAAAGTCGACATTATGAGTGAAAACAAAGTGAATTTCACGGCTGCCGAACAGGCCGATGGAGCAACTGTGGTAGTCGAAGGCAAAGTGCCACTGAAGCGGAATCCTTTAACTGTTACCGGAGAATACCTGGTAAGGTCATTACTGGGTGTGCGAAACGTAAGCTTGACACTGACATCTTCGCAAGGGCAGTTTTTGCCTGGATATATGCCTGAAACGAAATATCTGGGAATGTCGGATTATAATGATGTACTTGCTCCCGGATGGCCTTTTATACTGGGGTATAACGACACTAAATTTTTCGACAGGGCGGCAGCCAGCGGATGGCTTTCCACCGATTCCCTCCTCAATACACCGGCATCATCAACCAGCCGATTGGATATTTCCATGAGGAGCATGATAGAACCATTCCCCGGAATGAGAATTGATGTCAACGCCGACAGAAGATTCCAGGAAGTAATGAGCGCATATTATATCGCCGATGTCAATGGAAATTTTCCGGACAGTACAAGGAACAGGATAGTGAACGGTCAATTCTCGATTTCTGTAATATCATGGGGTACAGCATTTGAAAAGATCTCAAAAGACAATGAATATGTCTCCCAGACATTTGAAGACTTCAAGAATAACCTCGAAATTATTTCTGAGCGCCGGGCTGAAGAACGGAACAGGAAAGATCCCGGATATAATCCTGATATTGATCCTCTTACCGGTTATGCGGACGGTTATGGAAAAACCTCAAGGGAAGTATTGATTCCTGCATTCATTGCAGCATACACCAGGTCTGATCCTCACAAAGTGACACTGGAGACATTCCCGTCAGCATTGAGAATGATGCCAAACTGGAGGTTGCAATTTGACGGCCTGTCAAAATTTGAACTGGTACAGAGATGGTTCAGATCGATAAACATTTCGCACCAGTACAGGAGCACTTACCAGATAGGTTCCTATACTACTAATCTGAATTTCGCAGCAGGAGATAACGGATTGAGTTCATTACGGGATCTTCAGAATAACTTCATACAGGAGTATGAGATCAATGTTGTTTCGATAAATGAGCAGTTCAGTCCGTTAATAAACATCGACATGAACTGGAAGAACAGCCTTACCACGCGTTTTGAATGGAAGAAATCGAGGACTGTTTCCCTGAACCTTACAAGCAACCAGATTGCTGACGCCCGCATAAACGAGCTGATTGTCGGTGCCGGCTACAGGTTCGACGATGTAAAAATCGTTATTAAGACAGGCGGAGCCCAGAGAGCCTTAAAGAGCGACCTTAACCTGCGTCTAGACCTTTCGATCCGCGACAATAAAACGGTAGCCAGAAAACTTGTGGAAGATGTAAACCAGCCCGTTGTGGGTCAGAAAATCTTTACTGCAGGAATTACAGCTGATTATGTTTTAAGCGACAGGTTTAATCTTCAGATATTTGCCGATCACACCATGAATGACCCGTTCGTGGCAAATACATTCCCCACTTCCAATACAAATATCGGGTTCAGTCTCAAGTTTACCCTTGTACAGTAAAAAATCGCAAAATGACCTGTTCTAAATCATACATAATTATGATGGCGTTTTATGAAAAAAAGCTATTTTTGATTTGAGATTATTGACAATATTAATTTCTGAACAAATACTATATTATCATGAATGTACCGGCAAATCTGTATTATACGAAAGACCATGAATGGCTGAGAGTTGAAGGTGATTCTGCATATGCCGGAGTTACCGATTTTGCTCAGGGCGAACTGGGAGATATTGTTTTTATTGAAATCGAAACTCTCGGAGAGACTTTAAAAAAGGAAGAGGTTTTCGGGACTATCGAAGCTGTGAAAACAGTTTCCGATATGTTCATGCCAGTAGGAGGTGAGATACTTGAGGTCAATCCTGCAATAACCGATACTCCGGATGTGATCAACAAGGACCCATACGGGAAAGGCTGGATGATAAAAATTAAAATGACTGATCCGGCAGAAGTGAAAGAACTTCTTGATGCCGAAAAGTATAAAGCGCTTCTATAGCGTTTTCTTGATCTCTACTTCCTGGTATCCCTCAACCACATCGCCCACCTTGATGTCGTTGAAATTCTGGATGTTGAGTCCACATTCATATCCGCCGACAACTTCCTTCACATCATCCTTGAACCTCTTCAGGGATCCTAATTCGCCTGTGTAAATTACTATTCCATCGCGAATTACGCGGATCCTTGTATTGCGGGTGATCTTTCCTTCCTTGACATAACATCCGGCAACTGTTCCCACCTTGGTGACTTTGAAAATTTCGCGGATCTCAAGCGTGGCAATGATCTCTTCTTTCACTTCAGGTGAAAGCATACCTTCCATTGCGGCCCTGATCTCTTCTATGGCATTGTAGATGATAGAATAGAGACGGATATCGATCTCTTCCTTTTCAGCCAGTTTCCTTGCTGCAAGAGAAGGACGCACCTGGAACCCGACTATGATGGCATTTGAAGCAGCTGCAAGCAGAATATCTGATTCCGAAATCTGACCTACTGCTTTATGGATTATGTTCAGCTGAATCTCAGGTGTCGACAGTTTAATAAGTGAATCACTCAGAGCTTCTACTGAGCCATCCACATCGCCCTTCACTATTATATTGAGCTCCTGGAAGTTGCCGATGGCGATCCTTCTTCCGATCTCATCAAGTGTTATGTGTTTCTGCGTACGCAGTCCCTGTTCTCTTTGAAGCTGGGCCCTTTTATTGGCAATGTCCTTGGCATCCCTGTCGCTATCCATCACATTGAACTTATCACCTGCCTGGGGAGCGCCGTTAAGTCCCAGGATAAGTGCAGGAGTAGCCGGACCAACTACATCAACCTTATGGCCTCTTTCGTTGTACATAGCCTTTACGTGTCCGAAACAACTGCCAGCCAGTAAGACGTCGCCAACCCTTAGCGTTCCTGCTTTGACAAGTACCGTAGCAGTGAATCCTCTTCCCTTGTCGAGTGAAGATTCAACTACTGTACCAAGAGCTGCTTTATACGGATTTGCTTTGAGATCAAGCATTTCTGCTTCAAGAAGCACTTTATCGAGAAGAGTTTCAATGTTAAGCCCGGACTTGGCGGAGATCTCCTGAGACTGAAATTTTCCACCCCAGTCTTCCACGAGGTAATTCATTTTAGCCAGAGCTTCCTTTATCTTGTCAGGATTGGCAGTTGGTTTGTCTATCTTGTTTATTGCAAATACAATAGGAACTCCGGCAGCTGATGCATGGTTGATGGCTTCAACTGTCTGAGGCATAACTCCGTCGTCGGCAGCCACAACAATTATGGCAATGTCGGTGATCTGCGCTCCCCTTGCTCTCATGGCGGTGAACGCTTCATGGCCTGGGGTGTCGAGGAATGTTATCTTACGGCCGTCATCGAGCTGAACTGCATAGGCACCGATATGCTGTGTTATTCCACCGGCTTCACCGGCTATCACGTTTGTCCTTCTGATATAGTCGAGAAGTTTAGTCTTTCCATGGTCAACGTGTCCCATTACAGTAACAATGGGAGGTCTTGATTCAAGTTCCTCTTCGCTGTCTTCCTCTTCCCTTACTGCTTCCTGAAGCTCGGCACTCACAAATTCAACCTTGAATCCGAATTCATCAGCAAGGAGTGCCATTGTTTCAGCATCAAGACGCTGATTGATTGAAACAAACAGGCCCAGGTTCATGCATGTGGAAATGATATCCGTTACAGGAGTATTCATCATGATGGCGAGTTCGTTGACTGAAACAAATTCAGTCACCTTAAGGATATTCTTATCCTGTTCCTTCTGGTCCTCCTCTTCGCGGCGCAGCTGGCTTATGGCGTCCCTTTTCTCTCTGCGGTATCTTGAGCCCTTGGATTTGCCTTTTGTTGTCAGCCTTGCCAGCGTCTCCTTGATCTGCTTCTGTACTTCTTCCTCATCAACTTCAACCCTTACAGGTCTTTTCTTCAATGGCTTCTTGCCGGCTTTATCCTTCCTTTCGCCCAGATCAGGTTTAACAACAGAAATATGTTCTTTCTCCTTTGTAATCCTCTTTCTCCGTTTCTTTCTTTTGAAATCAGTATCACCGTTTACTTTAACCGGCTGATAAGGAGAAGGCTTTTTCTTCTCTTCCACGGGAAGATCAATCTTGCCGACGACAGTCGGACCAGACAGTTTCTCAAAACCGGGTCTGAATACTTCAACTATTTTTTCTTCCTGGTCAATGGCAATGTCGCTGTCGATTATATCTTCAAGAGATTCTTCAATATCAGCCAGATCACCAACCGGTTCTTCAATTATATGTTTTCTTGCATCTTCAGCTATCGCTCTTTCTTCGGTTTCATCAACAGTTGCCTTTTTTTCTTTTTTAGCAGTTTTGGTTTCCCCGGCTACCGCTCCGAGGTCAATTTTCCCAACAATTCGCAGGTCTACTGCGATTTTGTCAGCTTCATCTGAAGACGTTTCCTTTACTTCAGGAGATTTCTTTTTATCAGCTTTTTGAGGTTCTGCGGTCTTCTTTGCTGTTTTCTTTTCAGCTTCTTCTTTTGCAGGAGCAGCTTTGGGCTTTTCGGTTTTGTCGAGGTCAATTTTCCCAACGGGCTTAATGTCTGGTTTTTTAATATCAGCTTTTAAATCAACGCTTTTTGTATGTCCGGATGAATCCTTGACAAGGATCTCATCATCCTTTTCCATTTCTTCGGTTGCCGTTATTTCAGGAACATCATCTATCGACAAAGACTCTTTTTTCCTGTGAAGGTCTTTCAGAGCAAGCTTTTCGGATTCTTTCTTTGCACTGATATCCGTACTGTATTCCTTTACCAGCAGGAGATATGCTTCGTGCGGGATTTTTGTGTTGGGATTGGGATCAAGTGTAAACCCTTTCTTGTGAAGAAATTCCACAATGGTGGAGATCCCCACGTTAAACTCACGGGCCGCTTTGCTTAATCTCGTTGCCTTTACGTCTTCTGTCATAAAATGTGCCTCGACTTTATAAAAACCTCTGAAATATGATTTATTCTATTCAAATTCAGATCTTAAAATATTAACAACCTCCTTCACAGTTTCCTCTTCGAGGTCCGTTCTCTTAACAAGGTCGCTTACTGAAAGATTCAGAACACTTCTTGCAGTATCGCATCCTATTGCTTTCAGTTCCTCGATTATCCAATCTTCAATCTCATCACTGAATTCCTCAAGGTTGACATCCTCTTCATCTTCACCTCCCGGCTCCCTGTAAACATCTATCTCATATCCGGTAAGCTGACTTGCAAGCTTTATGTTCAGGCCTCCTTTTCCGATTGCCAGAGAGACTTCATTGGGTTTGAGATATATCTCTGCCTTCTTTGTCTCCTCAATCAGTTTGATGGAAGTGATCTTTGCCGGGCTGAGAGCTCTCTGTATAAAAAGCTGGTTGTTTGAAGTAAAATTAATAACATCAATATTTTCATTTCTGAGTTCCCTTACAATTCCATGGATCCTTGATCCTTTCATTCCAACGCATGCACCTACAGGGTCAATCCTTTCATCATATGATTCAACTGCGACCTTTGCACGTTCACCGGGAACCCTGACTATCTTTTTAATAGTGATCAGACCGTCGAATATTTCGGGAACTTCAAGTTCAAAGAGCCTTTCAAGAAAGACAGGAGATGTGCGGCTGAGGATAATGAATGGAGTGTTGTTCCTCATTTCCACTTTAATGACGACCGCCCTTATAGAATCGCCTTTGCGGAAATGGTCTGAAGGAATCTGCTCGCTTTTCGGCAGAATAAGTTCATTGCCGTCATCATCAAGAACGAGAATCTCTCTTTTCCATACCTGGTACACTTCACCGGTGACAACCTCGCCGATCCTGTCCTTGTATTTCATATAAATGTTGTTCTTTTCAAGGTCAAGGATCCTTGCGGTAAGGTTCTGTCTCAGCGACAATATCGCCCTTCTTCCGAAGTCGAGGAATTTAACTTCATCCGATACTTCCTCTCCCACTTCATAATCGTCATCGATCTTCTTTGCTTCCGAAAGCGGTATCTGTGTTATGGGATCTGTAAGCTCATCATCTTCCACCACCACCCTGTTTCTCCAAATTTCGAAGTCGCCTTTGTCGATATTTACTATTATGTCGAAATTATCGGCCGAACCATATTTCTTGGCAAGCATGCCCCTGAAGACATCTTCAAGAACGCTCATCATTGTAGGACGGTCAATATTCTTCAGCTCTTTGAATTCCGAAAAGGTGTCGATCAAATTAACATTTTCCATCGGTGTAAACCTCTTATAATTACTTAATTGTCAAAATTGTCTTAGTTGCTTTTACATCGTCAAAGTTGAAGGAGATCTCTTTTATTTCCTTCGTCCTGCCTTTCACTTTTACTTCTGTTTCCAGCTCGAATCCTCCGTTGTTTACATTCTTAAGGATCCCTGCAAATTTTTCACCGCCATTATCGGTCACTTCTACTTTCTTTCCTTCGTTCTTGTAATATTGTTCCATTACTCCGAACGGCATATCAAGACCCGGGGAAGAGACCTGCAGTTCGTAATCCTCAACATTGCGGTCGAGATTTTTTTCAAGATGACGATGAAGTGCCGCACATTCATCAATGGTGATATCTTTCATGGTATCAGCCAGGACAGTTATCCTGTTTGCACTGCTCACTTTTACCGCGACAAGAAAAAGGCCCGTCCCGTTAATGAACTCATTTACAAGCTTTTCTATATGATTTTTTTCAATCATCTCCGGTTTTTGATAATAAAATAGGGGACTCTGTCCCCTAGCTCAATTCACCCTCAAATCGGATGCAAAGATAACTAATATTTTGACAATTACAAAAAAGTTGATGATTATTAATACTTTGTAGCTTGCAATATAATGAAAAGGCTCTTTGTGGTTAAGAACTATTTGACCGGTGAATAAAGAAATCTATACAAAGGACGAAATTGATCTTCTTTCTCACTGTACCCTCTGCCCCCGCGAATGCAGGGTGAACAGGTTTGAAGGAGGCAGCGGTTACTGCGGAATGAATGCAGGAATGAATATTTCATCGATATGCATTCACAGG
>JALONV010000009.1 GCA_025454755.1 Bacteroidales bacterium
TTCTTCACCATGATCATTATGTTTGTTGCGATGATAATGTTCCCTTCAGTTCTTAAATCCCAGGATAAAGAGAACTCCCTGTTTACAGCCGGTGCCGATCTTTACAGCAGTTATATTTTCAGAGGTACAAAATATGGGACAGGTCCTGCAATTCAGCCGATGCTTAAATTCTCAAAAGCTTTTTTCAGTGCCGGAGCCTGGGGATCATTCGGTTTCCACGGATACCAGGAAGCTGACCTTTATTTCTCATTTTCGCTTCCGGCAGGTTTCAGTCTGGGCATGACCGATTATTATTATCCGGACTATAATTATTTCGACTATACCGACACAGCAGGCAGCCATGCATTTGAAGTCAACCTGGGGTTCTCAAAATGGGGGCTGACACTGAGCGGGAATTACATTCTGAACGAAGCAGGTAATGCAGGGTCAATTGGCGGAGACAAGTATTTTGAAGCAAGATATTCATTCAAATCTTTATACCTGTTCCTGGGGGCAGGCGATGGCTGGCACTCTTTAAATACCGCAGACGGGAAAGACAGGTTCACAATATGCAATGTCGGAATAGGAGTGACACAAAATATCGAAATCACTGATAAATTCAGCATGCCTGTTAATGCCCAGGTGATCTTCAACCCGGATACCAAAAAAATGTTCATAATCGCAGGCTTTACCTTGCAATAGCAATCAGCCAGAGTATTTTTTTTGTAGTGCGTGTTTCAGAAGTCAGTTTTAACCGCAAAAGCGCAAAGAATTAAGAACTAAGATCGCAAAGCAAGTCCAATTATGGATTTCTCTTTGCATCCTTTGCGTATTAGTCTTAGCGGCCTTTGCGGTTAAAGGATTTATTTATTTGAAACAGCCTCTTCCTAAAAAATAATTTATATAGATTTTAAATAAATACATGAATATCCTAAAAATGAGGGGGTATAAATGGGAATAAGCATAAAAAAAATACAAATTACCCCTAAAATAATAGGGTAGAAGGTGAGAAAAATACAAAATAATTGAATTATACCCCAAAAATATATAGGTTTGTCACAAAAATTATTGTTTTTGTAATAAACTATTAGGTATGAATTCAAAATTTAAAAGAGTCTTATTGCTGTTCCTGTTATCTCTGGCAGGCAGTGCCGGACTCTATGCATCAGATGGAACTCCGATTGATTCAGGTGCAACTGCCTGGATGCTGACCTCAACTGCACTTGTACTATTGATGATCCCGGGACTGGCGATGTTCTATGGTGGACTTGTACGGTCGAAAAATGTACTGGGAACCATTATGCACAGCTTTGTTGCTATGGGTATTATAAGCGTTCTGTGGGTAGCTGTCGGTTATTCGATGGCCTTTGGGAAGAATATCCTGGGAGGTATTTTCGGATGGAGTCCAGATTATTTCTTCCTGAAAGGAATAGATACCAATATCCTTGATGCCGGTATTCCGGAGTATGTTTTTTCAATGTTCCAGGGCAAGTTTGCAATAATAACTCCTGCACTCATTGCCGGCGCTTTTGCTGAACGGGTCTCTTTTAAGGCATATTGTATATTCATAGCGTTATGGAGCCTGCTTGTCTATAATCCCCTTTGTCACTGGGTATGGGCATCCGATGGTTTCCTTTTTAACCTCGGCGCAAAAGGTGCAATCGATTTCGCCGGAGGAACGGTTGTTCATATATCCGCCGGGGTAAGCGGACTTGTAGCTGCACTATTTCTTGGATCACGCAGAGGTTATCCTTACCAGGTGATCAGGCCTAACAACCTTGTGATCACAATGCTGGGAGCCGGACTTCTTTGGGTGGGCTGGTTCGGATTCAATGCAGGAAGCAGCATATCAAGCGGACTGGGGACAGCTCAGGCTCTTACCGCCACCCAGGTGGCTGCAGCTGCCGGAGCTCTTGCATGGATCATTATTGAGAGTTTTCACCAGGGAAAAGCAACTGCTCTTGGTTTTGCTTCTGGAATTCTGGCAGGACTGGTTGCAGTAACACCGGCCGCAGGAGTTGTCCAGCCATATGGTGCATTGATAATCGGTGTACTCGCTTCACTGATATGTTATATGGCCATTCAGGCTAAAAACCGTCTTGGCTATGACGACAGCCTTGATGCATTCGGGATACATGGAGTGGGGGGTATTGTTGGAGCATTATTCCTTACGTTCTTTATCAGAAAATCATGGATGACAGATGCGGCTGCAGTTTCCGATGGCACATGGACGATCTGGAATCAACTAGGTGTACAGTCTGTTGCAGTGCTTATTGCAATAGTGTTTGCCGGAGGAATGACATTCCTGATAATCTGGACGCTCAATAAGTTCGTGAAATTCAAAGCTTCCGAGGATGATGAGATGGCAGGTCTCGACAGATCATACCATGGTGAAAGAGGTTATGGAATGCTGAATCCCAGTTAATTACAAAACTATTAAAAGATTACAGTATGAAACTTATAACAGCAATAATCCGTGAAGTCCAGCTCGATAAAGTTCGCGAAGCCCTTATCGCAGCAGAAATAACCAGGATAACAGTAAGCCGTGTTTCCGGACATGGACAGCAGAGAATAGAGGAAATGTACAGGGGTCAGCGAATAGTCCCCGACCTCATACCAAAAATCAAAATAGAGATTGCAGTTAATGAATCATTTGTAGAAATTACCATCGATGCAATTCTCAGATCGGCAAAAACCAACGGGACAGAAGGTGTCGTAGGTGATGGAAAGATATTCATTACTCCTCTTGAAGAGTGCATACGTATCAGGACCGGAGAAAGAGGCGGTACCGCGATATAGAAACAGCAACTGTTTCTCAGGGAGACTGAAGACAAGAATGAGCCCGGGAAGCAGACATATTTATTTTTCATTCCCGACACTCATATAATATTAAGTTAAAGACGGTTGATCAAGCCACTCAGGGGAGAAGAATTTTAGGGGTGATATCGATTCTTTTTCCCATCATGATGCCGCCCGCCATTGTTTTCATTGCGATAATCCCATATTGTTTCTTTAACAGAACCGGTAATGCTTTCAGCTGGAACGATTCATAGAAGGGGTCGCAGACATTTAGAGGCATCTGGCATGTATCAAGTTCAATGCCCATAGCTTCGATCCTGCAAAGGAAATGCAGCATGGCCGACGGAGTTTTATGACCCGAAAATCCGATATACCTGGTTTTTCCTTTAGATTTGGCTTTCAAAAATGCATCCAGTACACCATTATTTATACGGTTATCCACATCCTCAATGCTGCCTAAATGATGAATTTGCCAAAGATCGAGATAATCAGTATTTAAAGCTTTTAGCGAGGCATCAAGCTGTTTTTTTTACCTCTGCTCCGCCTGCTCCATGTGCCTTTGTCATGATGAATACCTGATCGCGGTATTTCGGAGATAGAAAGCGTCCCATGTATTCTTCGGATCTTCCCTGATTATAACCCCTGGCATTATCGAAAAACCTTACACCAAGCTCAATGGATTTTTCCATCATTATTTCCGCATCTTTAGGGTTGTCTGTAAAACCAAAATGGTATCCGCCAAGGCAGAATGCGGTGACCTTTTACCCGTGCCTTGTCAGCTTTCTCAACGGAAGTGTATCTCCAAGCTTGTCCCTGACAGGTATTGCGGATGCCCAGTCAGCAACCAATCCAAAGGCGATTGTTGCGGATAGTTGTTTAATAAATTGTCTGCGATTTTCCTTATAAGTATGTATTACCTTTAAATATCAATTAAATCATTCTGATTTCTTTAAGAAACAGAGAGAAAAAATCAAACTAAAGCATTAGAAATCCTTAGTAAGACAAAAAAATAGTAATATTGGAATTTGATAATTATAAATGGTGGCTATTTATTATCTTATATATAATAGGATCGGCTGCCGGTATGATGGGACTTCTGGCATTCAGGAGGGAGGTTATAACTTCAACGAAAAGGCTCAGGCTGTATTTCCCGTGCTTGGGGTAGACATTAATGAGAACGAGGCGGCACGCTATCCGATTGGAACAAAATGGTTATCGAATGTATCGAATGTGAAATAAAGGTTTCCGGTAAAAGAAACAGGAATGGGTTAATAAAATGCATAGGTTAAGAGATAAGATTTGTAAAATAAATTAAGTGTTACCATGAAAATTTCATTATCAGCTTTTTTAACGGTAATAATCATTGCTATCCACATGCCATGCAAAGGTCAAAAGGAGAACTTGTATGTCGGAACAATGGATCAGAGAGAGAGTAAGGGTATTTATGTCTATGAATACAACAGGGCAGCAAACACTTTTACACTTTTGCAGACCAATCCGGAAATCAAGAATCCCAATTTTCTGGTTATACATCCCGGAGGGAAATATCTTTACTCGGTAAATACCGTAAGGGGGAATGACGGAAAGAGATTTGAAGCCGTCAGCTCGTTTGCGATAAACAAGACCAATGGCATCCTTAAGTTCATCAACCAGATACCTACATACGGCAAAGCAACATGCCATGTAAGTATTGACCATAAAGGAAGGTTCGTACTTGTTGCCAATATGAACTCCGACAGTATAATCTCCTTAAGTCTTGATAAGTCAACAGGCAGGCGCAAAAGCAACGGGCTTACTTTATCTCTCCCCGCCCCATGCTGCCTTAAGTGGCTGATGCTTTAACCATTGTCCGGATTTTAGCAACCCCGGACCCTAACAGATAATCTGCAAAGGCAGTAAAACTATTCAGGAACAGAGTAAATTAATTACAGAAAAAAACATGGATTCAAAAAAAATTTTCAGATATGCGTTGATCCTTTCTCTGCTTGCCTTTGCAAGTGCCGCAACCGGTCTGATTTTTAAAGCAGGCAAACCGACATGGCTGCTATTCCTGGCAGGTTTTGTTATTCTCTCGGTCGCCGTCAGAGGGTACCCGGTTTTTAAAGGATTCTCTTACACTCTCCTTATCTTCGCAGCAGTTATCCTATCAATGATCTATCCAGGGCCTTTCGTGAAAGTCGGAACCTTCGAGATGAAAAAACTCATTGTACCCCTTCTGCAGATCATTATGTTCGGCATGGGTTCCCAGATGAGCCTTCAGGATTTTACCGGTGTGATTAAAATGCCCAAAGGTGTGATAATAGGTGTTGTTTCGCACTATTTAGTAATGCCTCTTGTTGGCTTCGCAATAGCAAGCCTTTTCTCTTTCCCGCCCGAGATCGCTGCCGGGATAATACTTATAGGATGCGTTCCCAGCGGTCTGGCATCGAATGTAATGTCGTTTCTTGCTAAAGCCAATCTTGCGCTTGCAATAACTGTGGGAGCCATCTCCACCCTGCTGTCTCCCTTTATTACCCCAATACTCATGAAATGGCTGGGAGGACAGTTTATTGAGGTGAACTTCTGGAATATGATGTTTGACATTCTGAATATGATTATACTTCCAGTGGTTGCAGGATTTATTTTTAACCTTTTTGCAAAAAAAGTAGTTGCAGTAAGGTCTAAAGTCATTCAGCTTTCAGCCTATTTAATAATCATTGTTCTTACCAACCTTGTCTTTTTAAAGTCAAAAGATGCCGGCATGGCTGATTTCTTCATTAATCTAGCAAAAAACATGATATGGTTCTATTTTTTGCCAATAACAGGAGCTGTTATTTTTTCAAAACTTCTCAGGGGTGAAGATAGTATTCTGAGCAGGGTTTTGTCATTCTTTTCAATGGCAGGAATTGCTGTGATCATTACCATAATTACTGCTTCGGGACGGGACAGCCTGCTGCAGGTCGGAGGACTTCTGATGATTACCAGTCTCCTTCATAATCTTTCGGGCTATACGCTGGGGTATTCTCTTTCATGGCTTGTCGGCCTGCCTGAGCGTGACCGGCGTACCATCGCCTTTGAAGTGGGTATGCAGAATGGCGGACTGGCTTCGGGGCTCGCGCTCCAGATGGGTAAGGTGGCAACCGTGGGACTTGCTCCTGCCATATTCGGCCCGCTGATGAACATCACCGGATCCACCCTGGCAACTTGGTGGAGAAACAGGCCTGTGGAACAAATTACTGCTCCCGGGGAGTGCATTCCTATCCAGACCGGAGAAAGAGGAGGGAAAGCTATTTAAAAAAAAGACGATATTTGCACGCCTTATTATTTCATCTGGTATTATAGATGCGTGTACTCTATCTGATTAATAGTTTCAATTACGGCGGTGCGGAAAACCATGTCCTGGATCTTGCAAATTCAATGGCAGAGCTCGGCAACGATGTCCATGTTATTGCAGGAAAAGGTTTGCAGGCAAACCGTCTCAGCAGCAAGGTGAAGTATATTCCTATGAGAATGAGAGATATCTTTCTCCCGTTTCAGGTAGTGTTAATATGTTTCATTGCTTCAAGGTACAGGATAGAAATAATGCATGCGCACAAGCGTCTTGCAATTCTTCAGGCTTCACTGGCAGGGACTATTTTAAATGTTCCTGTTGTGGCGACAGTACACGGCAGGCCGCGTTATGATATGCGTTCCCGGTTATCGAAGAGACTGACCGACAGGATCATATTCGTGAATAACACAACCTACCAGGCAAACTTCAACAGCAGGTATTTCCGGGATAAGTCAGTTCTGATACATAATGGAGTTAAGATTAATGGTCATTGTGCCGTAAAAAATCATTTTACTTTGCTGTATATCTGCAGGATCGACAGGAAACATGCTGAAATGATCTCTATGCTTATAAATGATGTTGTTCCGGAAATAATTAAACGCTATCCGGAAGTGACATTTGAAATAGCTGGTGACGGGGAGACATTTGAAATAGCTGGTGACGGGGAATTCTTCGGAATATTGAAAAATGATGCAGAGATCCTGAACAGGCAATTTAATCGCAAAGTGATTCTGTTCCATGGATTTATAGATGATATAAAACCGGTTGTGGACCGGTCAGGGATTGTCATGGGTGTAGGGAGGGTAGCCCTTGAAGCCCTATCATGCTCTGTCCCCGTGATATCGTTGAACAGGAAGTTTATGGGACAGCTGATAACAAGGGATAATTACGAATTCTACAGGCTGAATAACTTTGTTGCTATTGATCACGGCAAACCTGATACGGAAAAACTGGCAGGCATGTTGAGTGATTACCTCCATGATCCTGAATTTTGGCATAGCGAGGCAAAAGAGCTGCGCAGATCAGTTGAGGAACACCTCAGTATTGAAAAGATAGTATCTGATATTCATGGACTCTACACTGAAGCATGCCTTTCAAAAAAAGACTGATACTCAACATGATTGATTTTCCTTTTCAAAGCTAAAATTTGTATATTTACAGAAAGGACTATTAATTAAAATACCTCCTGCATATGAAAAGTCTTGTTCTTATTCTTGTTGCTGTTTTATTTTCAGCATGTGCTGATCAGAAATCAGAAGACACGAAATATGTCACTGCACCAGACACATTCGATCCGGCGACGCTTTTGGTTAAAGGACCTGCAGATTCAGGGCTTACTGGACAGCTTCTTTATATGCCTGTATATTCGAATATTCCCTATCATATTGTGGGTATGAGTGAGTTCGACATGAGCGCATTTGTTGCCGTCCATAATACTGATCTGCTAAATCCGATAAAAATAACCAAAGCACTCTATTTCGACACGCATGGTAAACCGGTATTTGATTTTCTCATTGAAGGAGTGGTTGATCTGGAACCCCTTGCCACCAGGGATTTCTATGTCCCCTATGAAGATAAAAGCGGAACGGGTGCAAATTTTCTGATTGAATGGATTTCTGCTGAGCGTGTCAGCGAGCCGCTGGTTGAATCGATAACAATCAGTCTAAAGCCTAACCAGAGCGTTGCGTTTCTCAGCAAGGGCAGGGTGATAAGAGAAAGCAGATAAGACCAAAGAGAGGCTGCCACAAAAGCCTCTTTATATCTTCAATAATTTGTACAGTAAATTTCCCTATTTCTGAGGATCAGGGTTTGGTTCTTCAGGTTTCGGTTCATCTTGTGTCTTTTTCCTGATACCCTCAGCAAGATCTTCCAGTTTATCGGCTGCCTTTACTGCAACTTTTTTACCGAACTCTTCAGCCTTGTCTAAAGAGTCTTTAATTTCACCGAAAGCCTTGCTTTTCTTTACCTTATCAACCTTCTCATCGATGAAATCATCGGCTTCGTCTATCAGTTTCTTTGCTTTTTCGGCCCAACCCTCTTCTTCAGGTCCAACCGGTTCTTTTTTTGTTTCTTCTTCCATAATTTAAAGAGTTAAGTTATTTAGCAAAAGATTTAGTACCCTGAGGGGTGATATTAGCGTGAATGGTTAAAGTTATAAAAGATAGATCAGACCGGCAATGATAAATTGATAATTTTAGTTGTGGTATTTATAATCTTCAAATTCTGAAAAAACTGTTCAGACATATACAAAAATGATTTTTTATCTGCTAAAAATAAAATTGACTTTAGATACTCGTTTTCGTAAATTTGACGGGACAAATCCTTCAGGTTATGAAGAAATACATCTTTTCATTGCTTTTAATTTTGACAATAACTTCCTGCGTCAATAACAACAATAAGGCACGCTGGCCTCAGTTCCGGGGTCCTGACGGTTCAGGCGTGGCTGATAAAAAAGCCAGGCCTCCCGTCAGATTTGAAGAAAACCTGAAATGGCAAACTGATCTGCCGGTCGGTTTTTCTTCGCCTGTTATCTGGGATGACAAAATATTCCTTACCGGATATATTGAAGAGAAAAAAGAGCTGGCGACGATCTGCTTAAACCGCGAAGATGGAAAAATCATCTGGCAAAAATCTTTTTCTCCTGACACACTTGAAAAATTTCATTCTGTGGCCAATCCGGCCCAGAGTACTCCGGCGACGGACGGCGAAAGGGTGGTTTCATATTTCGGCTCCTGCGGGCTGGTGTGTTACAACATGCAGGGAGAATTACTTTGGAAGTATTCAAAACCATGCACTAAATTTATGTATGGAAATGCAACATCGCCGGTAATTACAGATAGCAAAGTAATATTGATAAAGGATGAAGGGAGGATCAGGTATCTTCTCGCAATTGATAAAACAACCGGAAAGGAAATATGGAGGGCCGGTTTTGAACGTGACACACTAATAGGATGGGCCGGTAACGCCACACCCTTGATCTATAAGGATAATGTTATTGTCCACAGGGTGGGAGAAGTTGCAGGCTATTCAGTTAGTGACGGAACATGTTTATGGAACTATAAAATCCTGACGGAAGCGTCCGGTTCTCCGGTCATAGCAGAAGACAAAGTCCTGATCAGCTGCTGGTATAATTTAAGTGATGATGCAGAACGCCCTGAAGTGCTTGATTTTGAGGGATTACTTCTGAAATCTGATTCAAATAAAAACGGTAAAATTGATAAAACCGAAATCCCTGGAGACCTCATGCTCTTTCAGAGACCAGAGATGAAAGAAATTGAAGGAACATCTTTTTCAGTTAAACCGTATTTTGATGGACTGGATATGAATGGAGATAAGGAACTTGATGATAAGGAATGGGAACAGGTACTTGAATGGTTTAAAAATTATAGCAGGCCATCAGGTTTAATCGCGATCAGTCCCGATTCAAGGGGTACACTGAACGACAGTGCTGTCCTTTGGAGAGTGACTAAATATATATCAGAAGTCCCATCTCCGATTTATTACAAAAAGAGAGCTTACATGATAAAAGACGGAGGTTTTGTGACATGTGTAAATCCGGGAACTGGAAATATAATTTATCAGACAAGAGTTGGGACCCCCGGACCTTACTTTGCATCTCCTGTGGCTACCAACGGTCTTTTGTATCTATTTGCATTCAATGGCAGACTTACAATAATAAAAGCCGGAGACGAACCGAAAATAGTCGCCAAACATGATTTTAAGGATAATATAGCGGCTTCGCCTGCGATTATAGGGAATACGATCTATATTCGTACAAAAAAAGGCCTTCTGGCCTATTCTAATTGATTCTTAAATCATATTGTAATTGTAATCACATTAAAGTAGATCTTTATAAAGCTTTCTTCTTTTCTGTCGCGGAATATCCACTTCGTTACGATCTCCTTAATAGTTTGACTTTGGTCTTTTTCTGTCGTAAATTGGATCAATAAAACAACGACTCATTTAAATTAACAATTAAAGCCTGAATTCATGGACAACTTAATTATTAGAACCCGGTATCCTTTGTCCAAAAAAATAATTTATGGCGGAGGAATGATTTTAGTGGCTGTTGTAATGATAGTTTTAAGCATCACACTGCATATTAAGTTTTTAGCCGGATCGATGATTCCTCTTCTGGGAACAGGAGTATTATTTTTTACTCCTCTTATGGGTTCATATAATACACAGATTTATGCAGCTAATGGGTTTCTTAAGATAAGATGGCCTGACAGGGCTAAAATAAATGTGCTGGAATCTGAAATTGAAAGGATTACCTTATCGACTAATTATATTTTTATTTTCAGAAAAGTCAGGAAAAATATTAAACTTACGCTATATGATAAAGATCAAAAAGCTCAGGTCTTTAAATTTTTTACTGAATATGCAAAAGAAAAAAATATTCCCCTGGTTAACCAGGATGAACAGAAGCATTAAACATATCTTTTATCTCCCCTTTTTTATCTTTTTCATCCATTTCCGAAGATGTAAAAAACTGGTGCAGATTCGCCACTAAAAATAAATTTGACTTAGGCTTTTTGCTGTTGTAACTTTACATTTTCTGATGGTTAACAAGCCATAATGATATTCTGATCGAATTGATTTTATTGTTTTCTTATACTTTGCCACTATGAAACAATTAAGTTATTTGCTCTTCATTTTCATTTTGTTACTTTCAGGATGTGACAGGAACGATAATGGTGATGAAAATAATAATGACTCACCAAAATGGACTAAATACACAGGCAATCCGGTAATGATTCCCGGTGCTTCAACTGATTGGGACAGGGAATTTGTAGGCTTGGGATCGGTGATTTATCATGGAGACGTATTCAAAATGTGGTATTCCGGAGGAAGTATGACCAACACCAGTTCACCTTTACGAATTGGTTATGCCACATCCCCTGACGGGATCACCTGGTCGAAGTACAATAATAATCCGGTTTTAAATAAAGGATCAGATGGAAGCTGGGATGATAATTCAGTTCATTCTCCCTGTGTTTTAATCATTAATGACAAATTTCATATGTGGTATACCGGACACAAAGGATCTGATTCAAGTATTGATTTTCAGATAGGTCATGCCACTTCGTCAGACGGTATTGCCTGGACAAAAGATCCAAATAATCCGGTTCTGAAAAGGGGAATAATAGGAGACTGGGATTATTATTGGGTCTCAGTTGGATCAGTCTTATATGACGGCACCGAATATCATTTATGGTACACAGCCAGTGGCACTAGTGGAATAAAGATTGGGCATGCCACATCTCCGGATGCACTGACCTGGTCAAAAGATCCTTCAAATCCCGTTGTTATTCCGGGAAGCTCGGGAAGCTGGAACTATCCAAGAGTTGACTTTCCGACAGTTATATATGATGGCACTATTTATGAAATGTGGTACTCCGGTGGTGGTGGTTTTAATTGGCGTATTGGTCATGCCAGATCCTCAAATGGTAGTACCTGGACGAAAGATGCTTATGGGGTAATAACTGTCGGTCCCGTAGGAAGCTGGGATTCGAGATCGGTAGCCTGCATGTCAGTAATAGATAGTTCAGATGTAAAATATAAAATGTGGTACTGGGGAAGCGACAATGCAAATCTGGCAAGTATCGGATATGTCACTAAGCTGCATGAATGAAAGATATGATACAATTCCGCTAATTTTAGTTGGGAATTTTTTTTTACTCCCGTTTTGAGCTCATATAAGACAGAGCATAAGATTGGCAAAAGAAAAGAATATTACCCTGGTGAACCAGGATGAATAGAAGCATTGAAGCAGATTCCACGCTTCACTTCGTTACACTCCCGGAATTTAATAATAAATCGACCTTAAAAAAATTTGACTTTGGCTTTTTACCGGTGTAACTTTGCATTAAACTAAACTTGCTGGATATGAAAGCCTTAGTTAAATTTCTGCCAATTATTCTTGTTCTGACAGCGATTATCAGTTTTTCATCATGTGAAAAGAAGGATGCTGGGTCTGAAAAGGGAATGCTTGAAATCTCTCTGAATTTACCTGACGAGACAAGTTCTTCCAAATCGGGTGTGAACACCGACAGCAGTGGAGTAGTTTCATATCATTTAATGATTTCCATTGAAGATATGGAAGGTAATCTGGTTATGAATGATTCTATGATTCCACTTTATACTTTCGGAACAGGTTTTGTCAGTAAGAATGTAGAACTGAAAACCGGAGAGTACAAGCTGTCCAAATTCATGGTGATTAATCCATCCGGAAAGGTTGTTTTTGCAACACCGGTTGAAGGTGCTCCTCTCGCATACCTTGTCAACAGACCGCTTCCATTGACTTTTAATATCCTGCCCGTCCAGGTTACCAGAATAATACCTGAAGTGCTGGCAGTCGGAGATAATTCTCCAACCCGGTTTGGATATGCCAGCTTTGGCATTCAGATCATTATGCCGCTTCATTTCTGGACAATATGCATACCAGATAATCCATTAGCGACGGCCATCTCACAACTTACAGCAGCAAAACTTACTATCTATGCTGAAAATGGCTGGCATTATACTTTTAGGCTGGAGGCAGCAGTAAATCATCTGATAATCAGGGGAGGATCGCAGGTATATTATTTTCTGCTGGAAAAGGAGGGTTATCAGCCAAAGAAAATGCTGTTCACGGCAGAACAATTAATGTCAACCACCAGGGAAAATCCCCTCATTCTGAAAATTCCATCGGTCAGCGCTACAGTTAATTTAAAAGAAGGATTAGTTGCATATTACCCTTTTGTCGGAAATGCAAGTGACATTAGCGGGAATAATCATAATGGAATTGTTCATGGTGCAACATTAACCTCTGACCGGTTCGGAAATATGAATAATGCTTACTGCTTTAATGGAGTTGATACATTTATTGATCTGGCTAATACTGATACTCTGAATATGTTTTCAGGATTTACACTTTCTGCATGGGTTAATTTTAAAACCAGTAATGGCGGTTCAATAGTATCTAAGCATATTAATTATTTCTATAATTCTTTTACGATGGCAGCTACTAATTGTAATGCTGTTCTCACAACTGATAACTCACACTATTATATTGCAACAACAGAAAAGTACAATGATGGAACCTGGCATTTGTTCACTGGTGTTTTCACCGGAACCAGGTTATTAATCTATGTAGACGGATTATTAAAAGTATCTGGCAATGCAAGCTATACAACGGGGAATGATAGGGAAATAAGAATAGGAGCAGATTCAGAATTATCGTTTTTTAATGGAAAAATTGATGACGTCCGGATCTGGAACCGTGCATTGAGCGAGAACGAAATTTTTGCTTTATCTAAAGAGTGAAGATTGGATCTAAATACTTATGACAGGATGCTCATTAAAATGAAATTGACTCTGGCTTAAAGAAAGTGTAACTTTATTATATGTAACTATTAATAAAAGATATTCAATTCAACATCAATTTATTACTACTATATCAAAATAAAAATGGAAAGTATTAAGGACACCTCACAGGAAGGATTTATAAATGTGAAATTTAATCTTACTTACTCTGTTTTGATGATTCTATTTGGAATAGCGTTTGTCATTTGGGCTTTATGGCCTGATCGGGATGTCTTTCTAAAATATTATTTCCTTATATTGGGACTGATTGTATTAGCACATGGCATTTACGCAATATCAGGTGGAAGATATTTCAGATATTATCTGGCTGATAAGAAAATTATTTTTTCCGGACTCTTTATGATAATCGGCAGAACCGTAAAATTTGACAAATTATTTATTAAAGGTAAAGACCTTTATAGAGTAATAAACGGAAAAGTAAGATACATAAACCTTATAAAGTATCAGTGCAATAAAAAAGATCTTGATATCTTCTTTCAAGAAATCAATAAGGGGTAGTCCTTAACAAGCTTTACGGAGCAAAAACAAATTTAAATCCTTTTTGCACTTGTAGTATTGCAGCAAGATATATTTATTCCAAATTAGAGATACCGCTACTCTTTTGTATTACGTAATTAGTTCCAACTATTTGGATATAATAAAATATATTTTCTGATCAAAGAAAGGTTTCCGAAATTTGATACAGAAGGCAATGATCGTAATAAAGATTACCACAACATTAAACTAAATTGTATGAAAACATTACGAATTATTACTGCAATTTGTTTCTTCCTGGTTTCAACCTCAATCGCTTATTCACAAGACACCGCAATGTTCAAAGCTAAAATTCACAAGTATCAAAACAAGGTGCGAAATGGCAAGATATTAACAATTACTGGTACTCCTTTAATTGCAGTTGGCGGGATACTTTTTGCCGTCGGGAATCATAATTTGCAACTTTCTAATGATTATAGTATTTTTTCAGATGAGAGCCAGAGATATTCAATCAGAGGAACAAATTATGAAGTGCTTGGGCTCCTGATTGGAGAAGCCGGAATTGCTTTAACGGTAACCGGCATAATTAATAGGAGTATTGGGAAAAGAAAAATTACCCAGTATAAAATTAAACTTGACAATGCAAGATCAGGTTTTTACTATAGACCTGACCAGGCAGGATTAAGGCTGGCATTTAAGTTTTAAGACTATCAGTTAGTTTAATATATCGATTTTATATCCGTAAACCGGCTCCTTCTCAACTTTTATCTTTTGCCTTTTGTTCCGCTGTGCGGAATTTCCTCACTTCATTCGTCAATCTTTAATTTTATTTCAATATCTTTGGTAAGTGTTTCCAAACGTGCTAAATAATTTTGGATATGCTAATAAGAACATTTGCCAGTGCCGTTACCGGTATTTTTGATTCTGTCGTTGACATTTCTAATTTAAATCCTCAAACTGATAAATGGCCAATACAATTTAACTGGTCGCAATTTGCGACCAGTTCATAATTAGCTGTCTTTATGATAAGCAAACTAATAAAAGCAGATTATAAATCTCTGATATTTGAGTTCAGAGGGTACAAAGTAATGGTTGATTTTGACCTTTCAATATTATATGGTATTGAAACAAAACGTTTGAAGGAACAAGTAAAGAGAAATATCAGAAGATTCCCGGAAGATTTCATGTTCGAATTAACCAGGGAAGAAAAGGAACACTTGTTAGTGACTTGTGAACGGTTATCAATGCTTAAACATTCTTCGGTCAGTCCGATGGTTTTTACCGAACAGGGGGTAGCTATGCTTTCATCTGTGCTCCATTCAGAAAAAGCTATCAGCATCAATATTGAAATTATGAGAGCTTTTTCTCATTACAGAGCATTGTTATATGAAAATAATGAGCTCAGAAGAGAAATTAAAAACCTAGATAAGAAGATTAATACGGCATTCAGGTTTCTGCTTAGCCGAATAGATGAACTTCACCAAAAGAAAATTGCAAGAAAACCGATAGGATATAAAAATTATGCGGATGGAGAAAAAGAATCTGATTGAAACTATATCCGAGGTATTTCAAGAGTATATTTTGTTAATAAATAATTTCCTATATTTAGAAGGTGTTTCCTTGAAGTGCTAGTAAACTTAAAATTATGCTTATAAGAACATTTGCCAGTGCCGTTACCGGTATTGACGCAGTGACAGTTACCATAGAGGTTAATGTGTCGCGCGGGATCCGTTTTTTTCTTGTAGGACTGCCAGATGTTGCAGTCAAGGAGAGCCAGCAGAGAATTGAATCTGCCCTCCGTTCGTTAGGTCATAAATGGCCCGGCAAACAGGTACTGATAAACATGGCCCCTGCAGACATCAGGAAAGAGGGATCATCATACGACCTTCCCCTTGCAATGGGCATACTTACTGCCGATGAAAAAGTAGTAAAAGACGAAATAGAATCCTATATATTGATGGGAGAGCTTTCCCTTGACGGAACTCTTCAGCCGGTGAGAGGTGTGCTGCCTATCGCTCTCAGGGCACGTGAGGAGAAGTTCAGGGGTGTCATAGTCCCCGTAAAAAATGCACGCGAAGCAGCTGTGGTAAATGGTCTGGATGTTTTTGGTATGGAGAATCTTGGTGAAGTGGTCGATTTCTTCAATGGCATGAAGAAATTCGAACCGGTTAAAGTCGATCTGATGGAGATCTTCAACAATGAAGCAAACAAATATGATGTTGATTTTTCTGATGTCAGGGGACAGGAAAATGTCAAGAGGGCCCTGGAGGTGGCTGCCGCAGGCGGCCACAACATACTTATGATCGGCCCTCCCGGCGCAGGCAAAACGATGCTGGCAAAAAGGATCCCTACAATAATTCCGCCTCTGACCCTCGAGGAAGCCCTGGAAACCACCAAGATACACTCTGTCGCGGGAAAGATCGACGACCATACTGCCCTCATGACCCGAAGACCTTTCCGGTCGCCACACCATACTATTTCAGATGTTGCGCTTGTTGGCGGAGGAACATTCCCCCAGCCGGGAGAAATATCTCTTGGCCATAACGGAGTACTTTTCCTCGACGAACTGCCGGAATTCAAGCGTACTGTGCTCGAAGTAATGAGACAACCTCTTGAAGACAGGGTTATAACTATCTCCAGGGCTAAATCGACAGTGGATTATCCTGCTTCATTTATGCTGGTAGCAAGCATGAATCCCTGTCCGTGCGGATTCCATAACCACCCGGAAAAAGAGTGCATGTGCTCTCCCGGTATGGTTCAAAAATACCTTAACAGGATCTCTGGTCCTCTGCTTGACAGAATAGATATACATATCGAGGTTGTCCCCGTGAAATATGACAAACTGACAGAATCAGGAAAAACTGAGAAATCAGCTGTTGTAAGGGAAAGAGTGGTAAAGGCCAGGGCAATACAGGCAGCCAGGTTTGCTACAATAAAGGGAGTCTATTCGAATGCACATATGTCATCGTCAATGCAGAGAAGATATTGCCAGCTCGATGAAACGGGAGGAAGGCTTCTTAAGACTGCCATGGAGCTTAGAGGATTATCGGCAAGAGCATACGACAGGATTCTGAAAGTGGCGCGTACTATTGCCGATCTGGCTGAATCGGAAAATATTACATCTGAACATATTTCTGAGGCAATCAACTACAGGAATCTCGACAGAGAAGGCTGGGCTGGCTGAGTTCGGCTTCGCTCACTCAGACCAGCCCAGGCTTCGCTCACTCAGACCAGCCCAGGCTTCGCTCACTCAGACCAGCCCAGGCTTCGCTCACTCAGACCAGGTTATAATTAGTTTGCTGCAAATCCATGAAAAGACTTTATGTATATATTTTAGAATGTGCAGATGATAGCTTTTACGTAGGAGTTACTAATAATGTCGGAAGACGGTTTATTGAACACATGACTGGTATAAAAGAGAATTCATACACTTTCAACAGAAGGCCTTTGAAATTAGTGTTTTGCAGGGAATTTGAGCGGCCAATGAAAGCAATTAATTATGAGAAACAGGTAAAAGGTTGGACAAGAGCCAAAAAAATGGCACTCATCAATTCGGATTTTAAGCTCTTACATGAATTAGCTAAATGTAAAAACGAAACATCTCATACAAATTACATGGTCAGAGTGAGCGAAGCCGAACGAGGACCATGTAAGCGAAGCCGAACGAGGACCATGTAAGCGAAGCCGAACGAGGACCATGTAAGCGAAGCCGAACGATGACCCAGTTACAGGAGTGATTTTCCTTTGTGCTCTTAGTGGTTAAAATTTAAAATCATTTTATTCCTCAATTTCAAGCTAAAATCACTCCCAATCCTCTTAATACTTAAATCGATATTAATATTGGTTTTATTTGCAGTCTTGTTAATTTTTGTTAATTTTATCTTGTTAAAACCTACCTGATTAACCCGGCATGGATCTCACCCGCAAGATTCGCACCATGTTGATGGAGCAGCGCCTTATGTTTGTATACAGAGGCATTGTAACAAATGATAATTCCATACCCCTGCTGATGCTTCTTGAAAAAGAGATGGAGACCGCTGAATTCGGATTTGTAGGCCGTAAAAGACTTTTTATGTTTGTTCTGGAGAGCCTTCAGAATGTTTCACGACACAGCAACGGGACGGTTCATTCAAATATGTCGCTGGTTGTCTATTCCAAGCAAAGTGGAGGTTATACCGTTACGACCGGGAATGTCATTTCCACTGCCAATATAGAAGATCTTAAGAAGCGCCTCGATGAGATAAACAACCTGGCCACCGATGAGATCAGGAATGTGTACAGGCAAATGCTGAGTAATTCAGAATTCAGCAGTAAGGGCGGCGCCGGGCTGGGCCTTATTGAAATGGCCAAGAAAACAGGAAACAAACTCGATTATGACTTCCTGAAGCTCGACGATCAGAACTCATACTTTATCCTGAGCAAAACTGTTGATTCTGAAGGAACCGGTGTTCATTTCAGTAACAACGAAAAACCTTTTCACGGGAAGGCCGTGTCACAACTCGAAAGAATCATGGCAGATAACAATATCTATCTTCTCTGGTCGGGACATATTACTCCGGATGTCGGAAAAGAGGTTATTTCATTTACCGAGACGAAGCTCTCTGAAGATGATATTGAAGCAAACCTGAGAAGGAGGGTATTCAGCATTCTTGTCGAGATAATAGAGAATGTGGCAAAATACAGTCCGGGGAAGGAGGCTGAAGAGAAATTCGGAATGCCTGTGGCAATGATAAGGTTTGAGAATAAAACATACTCTCTTACAACAGGCAACCTTATCCTTAATGAAAAAGTCGCTCATCTGAAGGAAAAACTCGAACTGATCAATCAGTACGACAAAATAGGACTCAAGGAATTATTCAGGAAATCTCTTTCAGGCCAGACAATAAATTCTGAAAGCACCGGCAACATGGGTTTGATAGATATGGCAAGAAAATCAGGGAGCAAGCTGGCATACGAATTTGAAGAAATAAACGACCAGTTTTCCTATTACACCCTTACCGTTAAGGTTGAGGATAGACCTCTTTAATCAAAAATTATGAGATTCAGGGTATTGCCATCCCATTCGGCATAACTGCTGTGTTTTATCCAGTCACCGAGAAAAATAATTTCTCCATCCTCTTTCATTTGGTATGTCATTGCCATGTGTCGATGTCCGAAAACGAAATAATCCATTTTTTCCTTTGCTGAAACAGATGAAGCGTACCTGATCAGATCCTCTTTATCTTCTCCCAGAAAATCAAGCGAAATGCCTTTTCCAAGTCTCGAGCTGAGAGACCATTTGTGCCCGATACCAACACCGATTGAGGGATGAAGTGCTGAATAGAGAATCCTGAGAGGTCTGTTGTGGAATATCCACAGGAGTATCTTATAACCAACGCTTTTCGATCCGAGTCCCTCACCATGGGCCAGATGAAATTTCTTCCCGTTAAAGGAAGTTGTCAGCGGACCGGTATGCACAATGATCCCGCACTCTTTTGTAAGATAATCGCCAACCCACATGTCATGATTTCCGGTAAAGAAATGGACCGGAATGCCTGAATCGGTAATTGAAGCAACCTTACCCAGGAATCTCGTAAATCCGCGCGGAACGACGAGTTTGTACTCCCACCAGAAATCAAAAATATCGCCCATCAGGTAAATCTCTTCAGCTTCCCCGGCAACCGTGTCGAGCCAACCGACAATTTTCTTCTCCCGCTCAATAGGTGAGGTGCCTGCGCTGAGGCCAAGATGAAAATCGGATGCAAAAAATATTTTTCCGGGATGGGCCATGCCTGTTATCAGTTGTTGAGTAATTGTAAAAGTCTAAGCTGAAGCGCTTTTCCGTGAAGGTTTGATTCAATGATATTTCCTTTCGGATCGAACAGGTAATTGGCAGGAACGGATTTTACATTGAACAGCAATGCATTTCTTGGATTTTCCGGATCATCTTCCCTCGTGCTTATCCATGGAAGCTCATCGAACTTTACTGCAGCCTTCCATTTTGCCTCATCGGTATCGAGACTGATCTGGTATATCTCGAATCCCTTTTTATTGTAGATTTTATAAAACTCTTTCAACTGCAAATTTTCAGCAATACAATCCCTTGATTCTGACGACCAGAAAGCCAGCAGGACATATTTCCCCCTCAGGGATGACAGAGCTACGATCCTGCCGTTTATATCCTTCAATACCGGATCAAGCTTTGTTTCAGGAAGATTCTCAACCAGCTGATTCAGCTTTATGGCATTCAATTCCCTTATTCCCTCCTCCAAAGATTTAACCAGCGCTTTTGTATGTCTTGAGTCTGGATAATAACGTGTTAGTGAATCAGAAGCGATTTTCAGATACTGAAGATCATATTTGTCATAAAGCACATAAGTCTTGTCATTCAGTTTCTGGTAGAGAGCTTTTATCGTGGCAAGGGATGTGATATTTTTGACCACAAATTCAATATTGAAACGTCTTTGAGCCTTTGCAATAGCCAGAGCTTCCTGTGAAAGCTTTTCCTGGACAGCAGCCGCTTCCGGTTCCGTGGATGCTTTTTTGAACAGTATATCGAGCGAGTCCAGCTTTCGCCTGGTATCAAGCAGTTTATAATCAAGTGTCTGAACCAGTTCAGAACCCTCAGAACCTTCAACAGCATAATTCAGATAGAGATTTTCATCAGCAAATGTCAGGTTTATTTTCTCCCCGGGTTCTGCAAGAAGAGTCATAAAATTGGTCGGAGAGAAACCTGCCTGGTAGAAATCGGGTTCTGTAGCTTTTATCCTGATCCTGAATCTTCCATTACTGCTGATCTTTGCTGAATCGATGAATTCTATGCTATTGATATCAACTTTAGTTATAGTAATATATTCATGAGTGTGGTCCTTTATTGTCCCATTTACAGTAAACGAATCATTCTTCCTGCATCCGGAAAGGATGGCAAGAGGGATTAGAAGGAGCAGTATTTTTTTCATCAGCTAATTATTAAAAGCAGAGCTATGTATCTGATTTTTCAATTTTTGAACAGTTCGGCAAGTTTTCTCTGCAGCATTTCGCCTCGCAGGTTGGACGCAATCACACGGCCTTCCCTGTCGAGAAGAAAATTATTTGGTATTTGCTCCAGCTTATATAACGGTACAACCACCGATTGCCAGTATTTAAGATCGCTTACATGTATCCATCTGTCCAGATTATCTTCCCGGATACCTTTGATCCAGGCTTCTTTCGTCTTGTCGAGCGATACCTGGTAGATCTGGAATCCACGGTTATGATATTTATCGTATGCATCGACAAGATTCGGATTCTCATCCCTGCAGGGTTTGCACCATGCTGCCCAGAAATCCAGCAAAACAATATTTCCTCTCGTTGAGGAGAGCTTAACCGTATCACCCTCTGTATCAGGCAAGGCGATCTCAGGCGCCTGAACACTCTCATATAGCACAGGAGATCTTAGCTTTTGGGCTTCTATTTCTGATTTCAGTCCCTGGACCTGTTCATGAAGTGATTTTACCGGTTCATAATCAGGATATAAGCGGGAAAGCGAAGAGTCAACCTTAATGAAATATTCGATATCTTTTTCAGGATGAAGTATATACTCGCCGGGAGCCACCTGCTGGTACAGGGCAACCAGGCTGACAAGAGAATTCAGGTTATTATCAATATATTCCTTTGTATACCTGTTCAGATCGTCAATCTGGATCTGTGCCAGGCTGTCGAGCCTGTCCATTACCACCGCCAGCTGGTCGGCTCCAAGGTTCTGGATGTAAACGTCATAAAGCTTCTTCAGCTGGTTGATTGTTTTCAGAAGGCGCTTGTTATATTCGTTCATCAGCTCAGTGCCCTTTGATCCGGTAATTGATGCAGGATAATTGAGTGAATCCTGGTATGATTTTACAGTTATGTTCTGTCCGGGTTCCAGGAGCATTGTAAGGAAATTAGTCTCATCTGTCTTTATAAGGTAAAATGAGGGATACTCTATCTTCCTTCTGAATAAAAATGTACCATCTTCCTCAATAATTGCCGAGTCGACTGTTATAAGTTCAGTGGACCTGAGTTCATCGAGATATAGAAATACCCCGTTTGCGGGAGCTAAAAGTTTGCCGTTAATCTCAATATTGTTATTTTTACAGCCTGCAGCAATCAGGGCAGTCAATAACAAGAAAGTGGCTATTTTAATCATCAATCAGCAGGTTAATTAGTACTCTTTTAAAATTATTGAACTGCAAAGTTATTCATTTTTTTCACCGGCAGGCATGAGGGAAAAACTATTAATTTTTTTCCCCTTGTGCAGAGGGTTTGCAATGTTGGAGAAAAAATGTTATCTTAAAAGACTTTTTTGTTAATACAAATTGTAATTATATGAGTTACATCAAGTTCGAAAAAGGACAAATTGTAAACCTGGAATATTCACTGGGAAGGGAAATGCTCCGGACAAACAGGGCCGGAACATATGCTTCCACAACAATTGTAGAATGTAATACCCGCAAATACCACGGATTGCTTATTTGTCCTGTCGATGAGCTTGGCGGAGGCAGATTTGTGCTGCTCTCCTCTCTTGATGTCACAGTAATTAATGAAAACCAGAGCTTTAACATAGGGATCAGAAAATATAAAGGAGACTATTTCAGCCCCAAGGGACATAAATATCTTGAGGACTTTGCAACAGAGATCATACCGATGCGTATATTCCGGGTGGGCAATGTACTGCTGAAAATGGAACGACTCCTTGTTCATTATGAGGAACAGCTGATTGTAAGATATACAGTTCTTGAAGCCAGCGAAAAGATGAAACTGCAGTTAAGGCCCTTTCTGGCTTTCCGCAGCATCCATGAGCTTACTCATGCAAATCTTTCCGCAAATACCAAGATAGAGCCGGTAAAGAACGGTATACGGTCGAAACTGTATGACGGATTCCCTTATCTGAACATGCAATTTTCAACAAAAGCCGAATTTGTTCATGTTCCCGACTGGTACCTCGGCGTTGAATATCTGGAGGAGCAAAGAAGGGGCTACGACTATTCAGAAGATCTCTTTACTCCGGGTTTCTTTGAACTGGAAGCAAAGAAAGGCGATGAAATCATATTCTCTGCTTCCACAAAAGAGGAGAGCCCTGCAGGCTTAAAAGCTAAATTCGAAAAGAATATTACAGGAAAAATCCCACGCGACAATTTTGTCGATTGCCTGAGGAATGCCGCCCAGCAGTTTGTTGAAAAAAGGGGAGGCGATACGCTTATTATTGCAGGCTATCCATGGTTCGGAGCCTGGGGACGGGATACATTCATCTCACTGCCGGGCATTGCACTCGCGCGCCGCAAACTTGACCTTTATGGTGATGTTCTTGACACACAGGTAAAAAGAATGAAGGACGGATTGTTCCCGAATATGGGAACAGCCGGTCATTATGCATTCAATTCCGTTGATGCTCCGCTCTGGTTTTTCTGGGCACTCCAGCAATATGTGCTGAATGGCGGAAAGGATTGCATCAAACGCTATGGGGAAGCTGCAAAATCTGTCCTTAATGCCTATAAAAACGGAACAGCCTATAATATACATGTGAGGGAAAATGGTCTGGTATATGCCGATGCCCCGGGTAAATCTCTTACATGGATGGATGCCGTTGTCAACGGAGTTCCTGTTACACCGCGACGCGGATATGCAGTTGAAATAAATGCCCTCTGGTATAATGCCGTATGTTTTACCATTGAAATGGCAAAATCGGAAAAAGACAAACAGTTTATTAAGGAATATGACTATCTGCCGGAACTCATTAAAAAATCCTTTCTTGACTTGTTCTGGGATGAGAAAAAAGGATACCTGGCCGATTATGTAAATGATCAGGAGGGAAAGAACTTCTTTAAGAGACCCAATATGGTAATTGCCGTTTCACTTCCCTGGTCTATGCTCGATAAGGAACAGATGAAAAAAGTTCTTGATGTTGCTGATAAAGAACTTGTGACGCCAAGAGGACTCAGAACTCTTTCTCCGGGCCATAAATTATACAAAGGTATCTATTACGGGAACCAGGAGGCCAGGGATAATGCGTATCATCAGGGTACGGTGTGGCCCTGGTTGTTTGGACCTTTCTGCGAAGGATGGCTGAAAGTTTATGGCAAACAGGGAGTTCAGAAAGTGAGGAACCTGATATTCGGACTCGAAGAATGTATGAGTGAACATGGTGTCAGCACGTTGTCAGAAATACACGACGGTGATCCGCCTCATGCACCCCGCGGAGCAATCTCACAGGCATGGAGTGTTGGCGAGGTGCTGAGGATCATAGAGTTGCTGGGGAACGATTATTCTAATTAGTTAAAGAGGCAGGATATGCGTGTGTTAATGTTCGGATGGGAATTTCCGCCTCATATCTCAGGCGGATTGGGGACGGCAAGTTACGGCCTTACAAAGGGTATGACCACACTCGATGACCTGGAGGTGATATTCGTAGTGCCTAAAACATGGGGCGATGAAGATCAGAGTGTTGTCAGGCTGATCGGTGCCAATAAAGTGCCAGTTGCATTCAAACATATCTATTACAAGGGTATCAGAAGGCCAATTGAAAAAATTGAAGTCTCCTCTAAAATCATACCATATACCGATCCGGAAGATTTTTGGAAAGTCACAAGATCAGAAGTAACAGGGCACAAATTATATATCCAGACTAACAGAAAAGGCATGGTGGATTTCTCCGGCAGGTATGACAGCAACCTGCTGGATGAGATCTATAAATATTCGATTGTCGCATCTGTCATTGCCGAAGAGAATGAATTTGATGTCATCCATGCCCATGATTGGCTTGCATATCCCGCAGGGATAGCAGCCATGGAGGTTTCAGGCAAGCCGCTTGTGATCCATGTTCATGCTACTGACTTTGACAGAAGCGGAGGAAATGTCAATCCCGACGTATACCGTATTGAAAAACAGGGCATGGATGCCGCATCCAAAATAATCACGGTAAGCAACCTGACAAGGGATATAGTCATAAACAAGTACGGGATACATCCCGACAAGGTTGAAACAGTATATAATGCCGTTGAACCTGTCAATTTCACAGAGGATATTGTTGTAAACAAGGGTTTTGATGAAAAGGTGGTCACATTTCTCGGCAGGATAACCCTGCAAAAGGGACCGGAATATTTTATTGAGGCTGCATATAAAGTCCTCAAGGTGATGAAGAATGTAAGATTCGTAATGGCCGGTTCCGGCGATATGATGGAGAGGATGATGAGAAGAGCCGCCTCACTCAGGATAACAGACCGGTTTCATTTCACCGGATTCCTGAAGGGAAAAGATGTCTTTACCATGCTGACAATGAGCGATGTTTATATAATGCCATCTGTGTCAGAACCTTTTGGCATCTCTCCCCTCGAAGCCATGCAGTCAAATGTGCCTGTCATTATTAGTAAGCAATCGGGAGTGGCTGAGATACTCACTCATGCAGTGAAGACCGATTTCTGGGATATTGATGCGATGGCAGATGCTATCTATGGCATATTGAACTATCCGGCGCTGTCAAACATGTTCATAAAGAATGGCAAGGAAGAGGTTATAAGGCTGAAATGGGACAACTCGGCAAGACATGTAAAAGATATTTACGAAAGAGTCATTTGGCATAAATAAGAATAAATCATGAGTGCAGCAGGCAAAAAAGCAGTATGCTTATATTTTCAGGTTCATCAGCCTTTCAGGCTTAAACGGTACAGGTTTTTCGACCTGGGACATGATCATTACTATTATGATGACTTTTCAAATGAATCGATCTTGAGAAAAGTGGCGGATAAATGCTATCTTCCTGCCAACAAGATTATCCTTGACCTGATCCAGAAACATAAGGGTAAATTCAAAGTCACTTTTTCTCTTACAGGAATAGTAATAAACCAGTTCAGGCTTTATGCCCCTGAAGTCCTTGAATCTTTCAAACAGCTTGCTGAAACCGGCATGGTTGAGTTCCTTGCCGAAACCGATTCGCACTCTCTCTCATCTCTCAAAAACAAAGCCGAATTTGAACGACAGGTAGAGATACACCGTGAGATGATGCGCCAGTTTCTTGGCGTTGAGACAACATCCTTCAGGAATACAGAACTGATCTATTCCGACCAGATTGGATCATGGGTAGCCGATATGGGCTTCAAATCAATGCTTACAGAAGGAGCAAAGCATGTTCTTGGATGGAAGAGCCCCAATTACCTGTATTGCAATGCCATAAATCCCCGTCTTAAAGTTTTGCTCAGAAACTTTGTGCTGAGCGATGATATTGCTTTCAGGTTTTCGAATAAGCAGTGGAGCGCATGGCCACTGACTGCTGATAAATATGCCTCATGGCTCAATAAGCTTGCGCCTAAAAGTGAACTGATAAATGTTTTTCTCGACTACGAGACTTTTGGCGAACATAACTGGAAAGAGACAGGTATATTCGATTTTCTCCAGCATCTGCCGGGGGCTATTTTGAAAAAAACACCATACAAGTTCATGACTCCCACGGAAGTTGCCGATTCTCTTCAGCCTGTTTCTGCAATAAGTATCCCTTCTCCCATATCATGGGCCGATGAAGAAAGGGATATAACGGCATGGCTGGGCAACGAACTTCAGGTTGCGGCGCTCGATAAGCTTTACGAATTGTCCGACAGGGTGTTTAAATGCAATGATAAACTGATGAATAAAGACTGGGAATACCTTCAGTCGAGCGATCATTTTTATTATATGGCAACCAAGTTCTTCTCTGATGGCGCTATCCACGCTTATTTCAATCCTTATGATACTCCCTATGATGCCTTTATGAACTATATGAACATATTGAGCGATTTTGAAATAAGAGTTAAAAGATGCTTCCCGATAACAAGCGAGCAGGAACATATATTGAGACTTGAAAACATTATTAAGGAGAAAGATATTGTCATAGAAAAACAAACCGCTGAAATACAGAAGCTTACCGGTAAAACGGAGAAAACTGTCAAGCGCGGTCGTCCGGCCGCCAGGAAGGAAAATCAGCCTTCCCTTAAAGAGCTTGCAGCCAAATTGGCTGAAACAAGCCTTAAGAAAGCTCCGGCAAGAAAGAAAACGGCAACTTCGAAAAGCAAATCAAAAACAACAAAAACTGCTGCAAAAAAAACTGCAACAAAGAAAACAACTGCAGGCAAAACTGTAAAAAGAGTCAGCAGGACAAAAATAAAGTAACATCTAGAAATCAATATTAATCATATTCTTAAAATGAAGGTTGAATTTATTTTCGAAACCAGCTGGGAAGTCTGCAATAAAGTCGGCGGAATCCATACTGTAATCTCAACAAAAGTCCTGAACATTGTAGATGAACTTGGCGATAATTACATACTTATTGGCCCGGATGTTTGGAGGGAAGATGTAAAGAATCCGGAATTCATCCCTGATGAATCGCTCTTTGTGGAATGGAAAGCAAGAGCTGCTTCTGAAGGTCTGAGGGTGAAAACAGGGCGATGGAATATTGCCGGAAAACCAATCGTGATGCTGATTGATTTTACTCCGTATTTTGGTCAGCAGAATGAGATATTCGCAAAATTCTGGGAGACTTACAAGCTCGACAGCATCTCCGGTCAGTGGGATTATGTTGAACCTGCTCTTTTCGGATATGCCGCCGGTAAACTGATCGAAAGCTTCACATCATTTTACCATGATCATCATAACATTGTTGCTCAGTTCCATGAATGGATGACCGGCATAGGTATTCTTTACCTGAAAAAGCAGGCGCCATGGATATCTACATCATTTACAACTCATGCTACTGTTTTGGGTCGTTGCGTCGCAGGAAATAACAGACCTCTGTACGGGAAGATGAAAGAATATGTCCCCTCACAGGTTGCACGCGAGTTCAATGTTATTGCAAAACAGTCACTGGAAAAAATCTCTGCAGCCGAAGCAGATGTCTTCACTGCGGTGAGCCAGCTAACCGGAAAGGAATGCAGCCACTTTCTCGGAAAGGACGTAGATATTGTCACTCCAAATGGTTTTGAAGATTCATTTGTACCTCCGTCCGATGTCTTTGAGGAAAGAAGACATACTGCAAGAGCGAAACTTAAGAATGTGGCAGAAGCAATTCTTGGTTATAAGCTTCCTGATGACTGTGTCCTGATTGCAAACAGCGGCCGGTATGAATTCAGGAACAAGGGGGTTGATATTTTCATTGATTCCCTCGGAGAAATGAATAAAAAGGAAAAACTTAACAAACAGTGCGTTGCATTCATTCTGATGCCGGCATATCATAAAGGTCCGCGCCAGGACGTAGCTGACATACTTTATAATAACGGACCGGCAAATGGCGGCGACAAATATCTTACCCACAGCCTTCATTATCCTTCAACCGATCCCGTACTGAACAGGATAAACGCCAATAATCTTCATAACGACGAAAAATCACAGGTCAAGGTTATTTTTGCCCCTTCCTACCTGAATGGAAATGATGGTATATTCAATATGCCATATTACGACCTTCTCATTGGATTCGACCTCTCTGTATTTCCATCCTATTATGAACCATGGGGATATACACCACTGGAAAGCCTGATGTTCTCGATACCCACCGTGACAACATCACTTTCGGGTTTCGGCCTCTGGGTAAGGGATTATTTCCAGAATCCGGGGAACGGCATTGCTATAGTTGAAAGGACTGATAACAACGAAAATAAAGTTATCAGCGAAATAAGGCAATTTATGGCTATGTTCGTCGGCCTTAATGAAAATGAGATCAGGGAGGCAAGAGCTAAAGCTCATGAGATCTCACGTATTGCAATGTGGGACAGTCTGGTTCAGCATTATTTCACCGCCTATGATATGGCCCTTGAAAAGAGCGGTGAGAGAAGAGAAGAACCCCGTGAGTTTGTCGGATTCGTTGAGGCTCCGGGTGTGCCTGTACGCAAACCGCACCAGGTACCCGTATGGAAAGACATTTATGTTCAGAGCGACGTTCCTGAAAAACTCGCTTCTCTCAAGGAGCTTTCCAATAATCTGTGGTGGTCGTGGAACACTGAAGCAGAATTGTTGTTCAAGCGGATGGATCCGTCGCTTTGGGAGGAGGTAAAGCATAATCCAAAGTTGCTGTTAGAGAAGATAGATTATAAGAGACTCCTCGTCCTTGAGGATGATGAGGAATTTGTCGCCGACCTCGAAAAAGTAACCGGCAAATTCAGAGAATACATAAACCGTACTGACGATCCTGAAAAACCAACCATTGCATATTTCAGCATGGAGTTCGGGATACATCCCTGCCTGAAGATATATTCCGGCGGATTGGGAATTCTGGCAGGTGACTACCTTAAGGAAGCAAGTGATTCAAACATTCATATTATCGGTATCGGACTTCTTTACCGGTTCGGCTATTTCAGACAAAAGCTGGGACCAAAGGGAGAACAGCTTGCCATTTATGAGGCTGAAGAATTCTCAAGACTACCGATTAATCCTGTGAAGGATGAAAAAGGTAACCACATGTCGGTCAGCATGGTATGGCCGGGAAGAACGGTGAAGATACGTGTATGGGAGGCCAAAGTAGGCAAGGTGAGCCTTGTACTTCTTGACACCGATTTTGATGATAATACTCCCGAGGACCGTACTGTTACACACCATCTTTATGGAGGTGATATTGAAAACAGACTACGGCAGGAGCTTATTCTGGGTATCGGTGGTATTCGGGCGATGGTTGCAATGGGACTGAAACCTGATGTATACCACAGCAATGAAGGCCATTCCGCATTTATCAGCCTTGAAAGACTCAGGACTATGATTGAGGAGCACCATCTCACCTTCAGCCAGGCACTTGAAGCTGTCAGAGCTTCAACTCTTTTCACAACACATACACCGGTGCCGGCCGGGCATGATGCCTTTGAAGAAGATTTACTGAGAAAATATATCAGTCATTATCATAGCCGCCTGAATATTACATGGGATGAGCTTATGGCCCTGGGCCGTTGCGAGACCGACATGGACAGGAAATTTAACATGAGCTACCTTGCCACACGGATGTCGCAGGAAGTCAATGGAGTAAGCAAACTTCACGGAGAAGTAAGCCAGGGAATGTTCAACAAACTTTGGCCCGGTTATCTCAAGGAAGAGCTTTTCATCGACTACGTCACCAACGGAGTTCACCATCCTACCTGGACTGCACCGGAATGGAAAGAAGTTTATAAGGAGATCACCGGAAGCGATAGTTTCGACCAGACGAACAGGGATCTCTGGGAAAAACTCTATAATGTCGAAGACAAAAGGATCTATGATATAAAGAGCGGACTTAAAAAGGTTCTTTTTGAGAATATCAGAAAAAGACTTCAGACCGACATGATGCAAAGGCATGTGAGTCCCAGGACACTGATGAACATCAGCAGTCATCTCGATGAGAAAGCGCTTACAATAGGCTTTGCCCGGCGTTTTGCAACATATAAAAGAGCGACACTGATCTTCAGGGATCTTGACAGGCTTGCCCGCATTGTGAACAATCCCGAGAAACCCGTTCAGTTCATTTTTGCAGGAAAGGCTCATCCGCATGACGGAGGAGGCCAGGACCTGATAAGAAGGATTCTCGAAATTTCACAGATGCCTCAGTTTACCGGCAAGGTCATTTTCCTGGAAAATTATGATATCGAACTTGCCAAATACCTGGTGAGAGGTGTGGATATATGGCTCAATACACCGACAAGGCCTTTGGAAGCATCAGGCACAAGCGGTGAAAAAGCAGTGATGAACGGGACAATACATTTCAGCGTTCTCGATGGCTGGTGGGTTGAAGGTTACAGAGCTTATGCAGGCTGGGCGCTTCCGAAGAAGAAATCATTTGAAAACCAGGATCTTCAGGATGATGTAGACGCAGAGACGATCTATAACATGCTCGAATTTGAAATAATCCCGGCTTATTATTCATTTGACAACCAGGGCGTTCCCGTAGAATGGGTCAGCCTTATCAAGAACACCATGATCAAGATCGCTCCTGAGTTTACGATGAAACGCCAGCTCGACGATTACTGCGAAAAATATTACTACAAGCTGTTTACACGTAGTAAATATCTCATTGCCAACAATTTTGACAAGGCAAAAGAGATGGCTGTATGGAAGAAGACAATGAAAGATGAGTGGGATAACATAGAGGTACTGAATTACAGCTTTGAGAAACCCGGCGAAAATATTTATCATTCAGGCCATGATTATAAAGCTGAAATAGCACTACATGTCCACAAAATACCAAAGGAAAATGTAGGTGTCGAGTTTATCATCACTCATATGAGCAAGGAGGGCGAGCATGAGTTTGTGGCAAGCAATGAATTTGTACTTGTAAGCAGCAGGAGCGGGAAATGCCTGTACAGGGCAAACCTGGTTCCGGAAAAAGCAGGCACATTCTTCTATGGCATAAGGATATACCCCAAACATAAGGATCTTCCGCACAAGCAGGATTTCTATCTGCTGCGCTGGATCGATTAAATATCGGTTGCTTTCCTGATAGCCTCCCTTTTGAATACAATGGCTGTTCTTGAAGGCAGGTACAAATAGAGCTGGAAGGGAACATTCAATGTTGTCCTTTCTGCTTTTCTGACAGATGTATATACTGATCTTCTGTCTATACGGTCGAATCCTCCAAATTCGGGATTATCGGAATCAATGATCATACTGAATTTTCCCTTAACTGGTATTCCATAGTCGGTAAATGAGCGGGTTGGATTGAAGTTGAAAACGAAAAGCAGATCGCCTCTTGTGAAAGCAATGATCTTGTCATTGCTGTTCTCTGTTAATCTTCCGATATAAAGGTCGTCGAGTATCCTGTAATTATGCTGAAGTGCAGTCATTTGCCTGTCGAACCTGGCAAGGAACTGGTATTTGAGATCATTGTTTTCCAGGAGCTGCCATTGCCTGAGCGCATATTTGTAACTCCAGTTGTTTCCTTCACGGGGAAAATCAATCCACTCGGGATGCCCGAACTCGTTTCCCATGAAATTCAGATAACCACCGCCTGCAGTGCTGAAAGTCAGGAGGCGGATCATTTTATGAAGAGCAATGCCACGGTCGATATTAAAGCTGTGGTGTGATTTTGTCATACCGGTGTACATCTCGGCATCTATCATTCTGAAAATAAGTGTCTTGTCTCCGACGAGTGCCTGGTCGTGCGATTCACAGTACGAAATTATTTTTTCTTCAGGGCGGTGCTGTGTAAGCTCATGCATCAGATGTCCCATATCCCAGTTCTCATCCATGGTCTCCTTGATAAGTTTGATCCAGAAGTCGGGAACGCCCATAGAAAGCCTGTAATCAAACCCATAACCCCTTTTTGATGTTTCTGCTGCAAGACCAGGCATTCCGCTCATCTCTTCCGCGACAGTAATTGAATGTGGCCTGAATTCATGGATCATTTTATTAGCCAGGTAGAGGTATACAAGCGCATCAACATCCTGCCCTGCGTCAAAATATTCACCATAGGAAGTAAAATTCTTTCCCAGTCCATGGTCATAATAGATCATACTGGTAATGCCATCGAACCGGAATCCGTCAAACTTATATTCTTCCAGCCAGTAGCGGCAGTTGGATAACAGGAAATGTATCACACTATCCTTGCCATAGTCGAAGCAGAGCGAATCCCATGCTATATGATTTCTGCGATTTCCCGTGTGGAAATACTGGCCGGGAGAACCATCGAAAAGACCCAGTCCCTCGTTCACATTCTTGACGGAATGGGAATGAACAAGATCCATGATGACCCGCAGGCCCGCCTTATGTGCGTTGTCAATCAGCTCTTTAAGCTCTTCGGGTGTCCCGAAGCGCGATGAGGCTGCAAAGAAATTGGCAACGTGATATCCGAATGATCCATATAAAGGGTGTTCCTGGACGGCCATCAGCTGGATTGTATTATAACCTGCCCTGGCAATTATGGGAATAATATTATCAGTGAATTCCCTGTACGTCCCTGTTTTCTCCAGAGGAGTGGCCATACCTACATGAGCCTCATATATCACCGGGGTTGTTGCTTCTGAAACAAAAGTTTCAATTTGCCATTTATAGGATTTTTCAGGAATCCAGACCTGGGCGGAGAAGATCTTAGTCCTGTCGTCCTGAACCACACGGTTTGCATAGGAAGGGATACGCTCTCCCTTACCGCCATGCCAGTGAACACTAAGCTTGTACAGGTCGCCATGGTTCATCGCCTGAATCGGGAATATTATTTCCCAATCGCCATGCTGATTGATCCTGGTCATCCTGAACTCAGGCTTCTCCTTCCAACCCGTAAATGTTCCTTTCAGGAAGATATCAGTTGCATTAGGCGCATGCTCCCTGAAGATCCAATTGTCTTTGTCCCTGTGAAGGCCGTAATAGAAATGTCCCATGGCAAATCCGGAGAGAGTTCCACTGCCGGCAAGCTGCCTTTCTTTCTGATGACATTTGCTTATCCGTTCATCAATTATTTCTGTGAATGGTTTCAGCCAGGGATCGACAGTATAAAATTTTGCAGCACCAGTCTTCATGGATTGGATATATTAGCATAAAAATACAAAAACTAAATCATAATTAACTGCCATATTGCAATGCTTTGCTAATTTTGCGGCGATATATTCCATGTATGGAAATTCACGAAGGATACTATAACCTGGATCTGAAAAAGCCTGTCGTCACCATGGGTATTTTCGATGGTGTCCATCGAGGACACAGGATTCTTCTTGATACACTTGTGAATTGCGCTGCTGCTTCAGGAGGTGAATCCGTCGTTATCACTTTTGACCCGCATCCGCGGCTGGTGTTGGACAAGAACAAAAAGAAACTGTCATTCCTTTCTGATATGGATGAGAAAAGACAACTTCTTGAAAAAGCACATGTCAATCATCTGATTATTATCAGTTTCACTCCCGCATTCAGCAGAATGACTGCCAACGATTTCGTCAGGAAAGTGCTTGCCGAAAAAGTAAAAACCAGGTACCTTATTATCGGCCATGACCATCATTTCGGATACCATGGCGAAGGTAATTTTGATACTGTCAATAAATGCGCGTCCTCGATGGGATTTGTTGTCGAACAGTTACGGGGACTTAAGTCCAGGGAAGGTGTCATCAGCTCATCACTCATACGCGAAGCTCTGCTGACTGGAAACCTTGATAATGCAAACAAATGGCTTGGATACTGTTATTCGCTTAAGGGACAAGTTGTTAAGGGAAGAGGAATCGGAAGGAAACTGGGATTTCCCACAGCAAACCTTAAACCATGCTACAGATATAAACTAATTCCTGCCGACGGTGTTTATGCTGTGGAAGTAAAAGTGAATAATGAAATAAAACCGGGTATGCTGAGCATTGGTACAAATCCAACAGTAAGCAAAGAACCCGGAAGGAGATCGGTAGAAGTAAATATTTTTGATTTCGGGAGAGATATTTACGGGATGGAAATTGAGGTAATGTTCAGATATCGCCTGCGCAACGAGATCAGATTTGAGACTGTCGGACAGCTTTCTCTGCAAATGCAGCAGGACAGGGCGGTGGCTCTCACCCTTCTGGTATGAACAACAACCGGTATATTTTGTTAAATTTGCAGGCTTAACATGAAATAAAGATGACATTAGTAAAGGAAAAAATGGAATATAAAGTAAAAGATATCTCCCTTTCCGATTTTGGAAGAAAGGAGATAAAAATAGCTGAAAAGGAGATGCCTGGACTTCTGGCAATAAGGAAGAAATATGCAGCTGAAAAGCCGCTTAAGGGAGCACGGATCACGGGTTCTCTTCATATGACAATCCAGACTGCCGTTCTGATTGAGACTCTGAAAGAACTTGGAGCTGACGTTCGCTGGGCAAGCTGCAATATTTTTTCGACTCAGGATCATGCCGCCGCCGCGATAGCAAAAGCCGGAATCCCTGTATTTGCATGGAAAGGAGAGTCCCTTGAAGAGTACTGGTGGTGCACTGCGCAGGCGCTTTCATTTCCGGAAGGCAAAGGCCCGAATCTCATTGTTGATGATGGCGGTGATGCATCTCTTCTTGTTCATCTTGGCTATAAGGCGGAAAATGATCCTTCGATTCTCGAAAAGAAACCATCCAGCCGCGAAGAAGCAATTATCTTTTCAACCCTTAAAAATATCCTTGCAGACGAACCGGGCAAATGGCATCGTGCAGTTGCTGAACTCAAAGGCATTTCGGAAGAGACAACAACGGGTGTTCACAGGCTTTACCAGATGCTCGACAACAATGAGTTGCTGGTGCCGGCAATAAATGTTAACGATTCGGTAACAAAATCCAAGTTCGATAATCTTTATGGTTGCCGCGAATCACTTGCCGACGGAATAAAAAGAGCCACTGATGTGATGATTGCAGGCAAAATTGTTGTAGTCTGCGGTTATGGCGATGTAGGCAAGGGCTGTGCAAAATCGATGAGAGCTTACGGGGCAAGGGTGATAATCACAGAGATCGATCCGATCTGTGCTCTCCAGGCATCCATGGAAGGCTTTGAGGTAAAAACTATTGAAGATACACTGGATGAGGGAAATATTTTTGTCACCGCAACCGGTAACCGTGATATAATAACTGTTGAGCACATGAAGAAAATGAAGGACCAGGCTATCGTTTGCAATATTGGTCACTTCGACAACGAGATACAGGTTGATGGATTGAATGATTTCAAAGGCATCAATAAAATTAATATCAAGCCGCAGGTTGACCAGTATGTATTCCCTGACGGGCATGCTGTTTTTATTCTTGCAGAGGGCAGGCTTGTGAACCTGGGTTGTGCCACGGGTCATCCTTCATTTGTGATGAGCAACTCATTCAGTAACCAGACTCTTGCACAGATCGATCTTTGGAAAAAAGATTATAAGATCGGCGTTTACAGGCTTCCCAAATATCTTGATGAGGAGGTCGCAAGGCTTCATCTTGGCCAGCTTGGAGTAAAGCTTACGCAGCTTACGAAAGAACAGGCTGATTATATTGGTGTACCGAAGGAGGGACCTTATAAACCGGAGCATTACCGATATTAATAATTCTGAACAGTCAGGTATCTGCCATTCAGAATAGTTCTATAGTTTTTCAACGGGTATCTGCCAGGACCTGATGCAGGAGTCCCGGATGCGGCAAGTGCATATGTAGTATTGCATTTTGGGCATCTGGCGATCGTAAAATCAATAATTACTTTTACGCTCTGTCCGTTATCGACATATTCATGAGGGCAGGTCCTGTCATATGCATAATATCCATCAGCACCGGAAAATATTATTATGCCATTCCCATTATATCCGCCTGCATACCTGGCATAATCGATCCTTTGATCGCCTGCATCAACTGTATCAGATCCAACCAGATTGTAAATGTTCGGAAAATCCAGAAGATCTATGGTGAAGTCGACATACTCATACGGTATCACATCATTTTTATTCTTTTCGCATGAAATCAGCAGAGAAGTAATTACCAGTATAAGGAAAAAATATTTTAATTTTGGGCTTGTGGGCATTTCCGGTTTAATTTTCGGTAAAATTAGCATTACCGGTGGAAATGTAACGAAAAACAATATGTGTTTATTTTAATTATCTTATGATGAACAGACTCGCTATCAGAAAAATCCTTGTTTTATCATTTAGCTTCTTTATCACTATTACATTTTGCGAAAGCCGATCATATGGCCGTACAATAGTTACAGGCCATTTGATTAGCATGTCAGACATGCCGGTTCAACAAAAGAAGTCAAAAGTAAGTAGACCCAAATCAGCCAGGAAAGTACAGAAGGAAGCGGATAAGAAAGAAAAAAAGCAGGATAAGGATTATGCAAAGTTCGTAAAGGAGAATCAGAAAAGGTCGATTGAGATACAAACGCCTGAGGTTAAGGCCCGTATGAAGCAGAACGTTAAAAATGCCAATGCAAACTACAAGGCAAAAAAGAAGAACAATGCTTCCAGGACAAAACAGGCCGGGAAAAAATACAGGTAAAGACAAATAAAAAAATATGATTTTGTAAACATCTTATTTTCAGGTTTTTTTTGGATTTATTTTAAGAATTTATTATATTTGTCTTATGAAGAGTTCCGGAAACCCCGGAATTCTTCATGTTTTTTAATATAACAGCTTACCATGCCGGAGGTTTTATACAATACGGAAGAGGGTCTTCAGAAGTTGAAAGACGAACTTGAACAGCTCAGGGCTGTTGAAAGACCTATGATAGCAAGGATGTTATCCGATGCAAGGGCTCAGGGCGACCTGACCGAGAATGCCGAATATGCTGCTGCAAAAGAGGCACAGGCTATGCTTGAGGCAAAGATTGCAAAGCTTGAAGATCTTATTGCCAGGTCAAGGATTATTGACGAATCTAAAATTGACACCAAAACGGTAAGAATACTTAACAAGGTCAGGATCCGGAACAAGGTGAATAACACTGTAATGGAGTACCAGCTTGTCCCGGAAAGCGAAGCTAACCTGAAACTGGGCAAAATTGCCGTTAGTTCACCTATTGCCCAGGGACTCATTGGCAGGAAAGTAGGAGAGGTGGTGGAGATAAAAGTCCCGTCAGGCATTATTCCTTTTGAGATTGTTTCTATCTCACTATAGTTATTTGATATTAGTCATATGGCATCTGTTTTTACAAGGATCATCAATGGGGAAATACCTTGTTATAAGGTGGCTGAAGATGACAGGTATTTTGCATTTCTCGATATCAATCCGCTGAGAGAAGGCCATACTCTTGTTGTGCCCAAACAGGAAACTGATTACATTTTTGATCTTGACGACGACACGCTTTCAGGAATGATCATGTTCTCGAAAAAAGTCGCCGCTGCAATCAGCGCAGCAATACCCTGTGCCAGGATCGGAGTGGCTATTCTGGGCCTTGAGATTCCGCATGCACATATTCACCTGGTGCCTATGAATTCAATGGAGGATGTGAATTTCAAGAATCCAAAGCTGAAACTTACTCCGGAAGAATTCAAAGCAATAGCAGAAAAAATCAGTTCGAAAATAATACTATAGATACTTCGTTGCACAAATTGAACTACATTTCAAGCTGAGGAGATTCCTCACTTCACTTCGTTCCGTTCGGAATGACATCGAATTTTTAAAGAGAAGGGGACAGAAGCGGCGATTCGCAGGCTGATTTATTATAGATCAAATTTTCTTGCGAATAGCCGCTTCTGTCCTATGATCCTAAAAGAGCTACTGTCATTTCGAGCGCTTTGGGCACCGAAGCTTTAGCGAAGGTGACCAGCGAGAAATCTCCTTAATTCATAAGGAGTTATCCATTATACGATTGCTTTTTTATAAGCAATTTCAAAAAAACATGGAGGTGGTTCTTTCAAATTTCTTATCTTTATATAATAATTCAGCTCGCTGCATGAGTTATCTTTATGATCTCTGGGACGATGTCATCAGTCTCCTCTTTCCGAGGCTTTGCTATGCCTGTGGAAATCATCTTCTCAGGAATGAAAACCTTATATGCACGGAATGTTATGTTCTCATTCCGCGGACAAATTATCACCTTGAAGAAGATAATCCGGTTGCACGTCTCTTCTGGGGTCGCTGCAGGATCGAAAAGGCTGCGGCATTCTCCTTCTATAACAGGGACAGCAGGTTAAGGAGGTTGATTCATAATCTTAAATACAAGGGGATCAAGGAGATAGGTTATGAGCTGGGGACGATTTATGGCAACACTCTTTTAGGGACGGAATTCTTAAAGGATATTGATCTTATAATCCCTGTTCCTCTTCATCCTTCAAAAAAACGGATAAGAGGCTTTAACCAGAGCGACATTATAGCCTGTGGATTCTCAGAAGCGACAGGATTGCCTGTAGGAACAGGCATTCTGGAAAGAGTGGCTCTGTCCGATACACAGACTAAAAAGTCGAGATATGACAGATGGGTGAATGTGGAAGGGATCTTCAAGGTTGCAGATCCCGGGAATCTTATTGGCAAACATGTCCTGGTTATTGACGATGTCATTACTACAGGATCTACCCTGGAATCGTGTGCTGTCGAGCTTCTTAAAGCTGAAGCGGTAAAAGTAAGTGTTGCTGCAATTGCAGTTGCTGTAGTCTGAAGGATTTTTCTATTTAATCCTTCCCGGATTCTTTTTCATAAAATCTTTCCACCCTGAATAGGCTTTTTCAGAAGAAGGGTTATTTGACTGGTAAAAATGACACAAAGCAGCTGCAAGACCATCGGTGGCATCGAGCTTCATATCCGATTTTCTGAACTTCAGAATGTTCATCAGCATTGCAGCAACCTGCTCCTTTGATGCCGCGCCCTGTCCCGTGATCGACATCTTTATTTTTCTCGGTGCATATTCGAAGATAGGGACAGAACGTGTAAGCGCGGCTGCAATAGCGGCGCCCTGAGCTCTGCCCAGCTTAAGCATCGACTGTACATTCTTGCCATAGAATGGGGCTTCAATTGCCAGCTCATCGGGATGATATTCATCAATGATACCGATTGTCCTGTCGAATATATGCTTGAGCTTGATATAATGATCGCCTGATTTTGAGAGATCTATAAGACCAATAGTTATCAATTCAGGTTTTGAGCCGACAGCCCTGATCACGCCATACCCGGTAATGTTTGTTCCGGGATCAATTCCCAGGATGATCCTCTCTTTTGGTTTCCTCTTCAATTTTTTGATATCTAAACTATTCTTTAATACAAAGATAACAAAATTACATCCTGCCTTGTTTGCGGTTCTGAAGCCATATACCTGCTATTATAAGCAGTAAACCCAAAGGTGTGGTATAATAAACCGGCTCGTGAAGAATGAAGTGCACAAAAATGAGTGAAAGAAAAGGAGCAAGATATACAAGATTGCTCACCTTATCGGTTGTTTCTGCCATCTGAAGCGCTTTAAGCCAGAACAAAAATGTAATGCCCATCTCAAAGAGTCCTATATAAACTGCGGCAAGCAATCCTTTCGTACCGGTTCCGGATACCTGCCATTCTTTTGTAATCAGCAAAGCAATAATCAGATACAGGTAGCCAAAAAGGAAATTCAGGAATAGTTTTATTACTTCATCCCTTTTATCTCTGACATTAAGGATAAAATAGAGAGCCCAGAACAAAGAGCTGCCTGTCGCCAGCATTACTCCCCTGACATCTGCATGTCCGGTTTTGAGAAGATTACCCTGCGAAGAGATTACATATACCCCTATAAAACTTATAAACAGGGCTATGAAGCTTCTGGTTTTTATTTTCTGCCGGAGAATCGGAACAGAAAGGAAAACCAGGATTATAGGCCAGATCATATTAAGGGGTTGTGCAATCTGAGCAGGAAGAAGAGTATAGGCATTCAGAAGAATAATATAATAGATGAATGGATTGATTAAACCCAGAAGGGCAGATCCCAGCAATTCTTTCCACGAATTTTTGAAAAGCAGATAAGTTTTCTTTTCTGCTATTATGATGGCAAGCAATACGGAAGCGGATGTGCCTGATGCGATAGCCAGGATAGGCAGAATGCCAAGTTCCTTCAGACTAATCTTGAATGCGGTAGGTACTGTAGCCCAGAGGAGTATGGCAAGGAGGGCATAGATATATGATTTACGTCTCTTATCCATAATTCGGTGACCCCCCTGCCCCCCTGAAGGGGGGTTATAGACCCACCTAAATATCTTGATTAGTAATGGGTTTGAACCCCCCTTTAGGGGGGATGGGGGGTATTCAATCAATAAATTCAAATCCGGTATACGGCACCAACACCTCCGGCACTTTGATTCCGTTTTCGGTCTGATTGTTTTCGAGTATAGCAGCAACGATCCTTGGAAGAGCCAGTGCGCTCCCGTTAAGTGTATGGACGAGACGGGTCTGCTTGTCGCCCTTTTCCTTGTACCTGCATTTCAGCCTGTTTGACTGGAACGATTCAAAATTGGAAGTTGAGCTTACCTCCAGCCATCTTTTCTGTGCTCCCGACCATACTTCGAAATCGTAGGTAAGCGCTGAAGTAAACGACATATCACCTCCGCAGAGCCTCATTATGCGGTATGGAAGTCCAAGCTTGGCAATGAGTCCTTCCACATGGCTGACCATTTCCCCGAGAGACTCATAGGAATGGTCAGGATGTGCTATCTGCACTATCTCAACTTTATCGAACTGGTGAAGCCTGTTGAGTCCCCTGACATGTGCGCCCCAGGATCCTGCTTCTCTTCTGAAGCATGGAGTGTAGCCTACGTTTTTTATTGGCAGCTCGTCGGCGCTGAGAATCACATCCCTGTAAATATTCGTTATCGGCACTTCAGCCGTGGGGATAAGATAAAAATTGTCGATGCCCACATGGTACATCTGGCCTTCCTTATCAGGCAGCTGACCGGTTCCAAAACCTGAGTCCTCATTCACCATTATCGGAGGCATAACTTCCCTGTATCCTGCTTTCCCTCCCTCATCGAGGAAAAAGTTGATCAGCGCTCTTTCAAGTTTTGCACCTTTGCCCTTATATACAGGAAAGCCGGCACCTGTAAGTTTTATTCCGAGGTCGAAGTCGATGATATCATATTTTTTAATGAGATCCCAGTGGGGGAGTGCAGTTTCGGGAAGAACCGGAATTTTTCCTCCTTCACGAACTTTTACGTTATCGTCTGCACCATGACCCGGAGCAACGGATTCATTAGGCAGATTGGGCAGCTTAACGATCTCATTCTTCAGCTCATTATCTAAAGGGATAAGCTTATCGGAGAGTGCCTTTATTTCTTCTTTCAGCTTGTAGGTTTTCTCCTTGGCAGCCTCAGCCTCATTTTTCTTTCCCTCCTTCATCAGGGAACCGATCTCTTTGGAGATCCTGTTCATTTCTCCCTGCATCTGGTCTGCACGTGTTTGAATGTCGCGTCGTTCGGTATCGAGTGATATTATTTTGTCGAGAATTTCCTTTGCGTCAAAGTTCTTTACTTTTAAGCGTTCGCTGATGAAATCCTTTTTTTCACGGATCAGGCTGATGGTAAGCATAGTATAAAAATTATTAATAAAAAAGCAGGCTTCAGTAAGCCTGCCGTATATGTGGCTACTCGCTTACCGGCTTCACCGATACATAAGACCTGTTATCTTTTCTTTTCCTGAATTCAACTTCTCCGTCGGCAAGAGCAAAGAGTGTATGATCTTTTCCAAGTCCAACGTTCAGACCCGGATTATGCTTTGTACCGCGCTGGCGGACAATGATATTCCCGGCTTTGGCGATCTGACCGCCGAAGAGCTTAACGCCCAATCGCTTGCTTTGGGAATCGCGACCGTTGCGTGAACTGCCTGCTCCTTTCTTGTGTGCCATAATTATTAATATTTAAATGTATTCAGATTTTGGTTTTTTATTTGCCTGATTTTTTTGTTTCAGACTTTTTTGTTGCCGGTTTCTTTTCAGCCGGTTTTTTTGTCGCTGTTTTCTTTGCAGCAGCTTCAGGTTTTTTTGCAGCCGGTTTTTTAGCTTCAGCTTTCTTTTCTTTTACAGGTTCGTCGGCTACCGGTGCGGCTTCTTTCTTTGGTGACTGTTTCTTTGATGATGTTTTGCCGTTAATGCTTATAATTTCAACCTGCGTGAAGTTCTGGCGATGCCCGTTTTTTACCCTGTATCCTTTTTTTCTTTTCTTCTTGAAGACAATGACTTTCTGCCCTCTTACCTTTTCAATGACTTTTGCCTGAACTGATGCATCCTTTACGGTAGGTTCCCCGACAGTTACTTTACCATCTTCCTCGATTAAGAGGACATGATCAAAATCAATTTTCTTGCCATCCTCAACATCAAGCCGATGAACAAAAATCTTCTTCCCCTCTTCTACTTTGAATTGCTGACCTGCAATTTCTACGATTGCGTACATTTTATTCTCTGTTATGTTACTCCGTGAGGCGTATCCGGCTCTTCGTCAGATAACTTTCTTTGGCCCCGGCGGATTTCTTTCAATTTGGACTGCAAAGATATATAAAATAGATTATTAACAAACCACTTAGGATAATTTTTTTGAATCAAACTGTCATGCTACCTCTATAATAGCTATATTTGTTGAACACAGCAGGAGAGCCTGAATAATATCTGCGCATAATTAGTTGATATGAAACGAGTTAAACTTAAGGTAATGGGGATGTCTTACAGCCAGACTCAGTCGGGAGCATATGCGCTGCTTCTGATAGAGGAGAATGGCGAAAGACGCATCCCAATAATAATCGGAGGTTTCGAAGCTCAGGCTATTGTCATAAAACTCGAAAATCTGGAGCCACCAAGGCCTCTTACACATGACCTTTTCAAGAAATTTGCCGATCAGTTTAATATTACTGTAACCGAAGTGATGATCCATAAGCTTGAAGATGGCGTTTTCTTTTCAAGGCTGGTTTGCAATGATGGTAAAAATGAATATTCTATCGACAGCAGAACATCCGATGCAGTTGCCATCGCACTTAGGTTCGCCTGCCCCATCTACATTTCCGAAGAAATTCTTGAGAAGGCTCAGCTTACAAACAGCCCCACGGATGCAGATGTAACTGCCACGAATGAGGCCGATATTAAATATGAGCCAAACGGCAGATATGAAACTTTTACTGATGAAGAACTTTATAAAATGATCGATGATGCGGTGAAGACAGAAGACTACGAACGTGCTGCAGCAATCAGGGATGAAATCGATAAAAGAAAAAAGAAAAAAAGGTAACCTCTGTTTCAGAATGCTTAAAGATACCGCTTATCAAAACAGGCTGCTCCAAAGCATTAATCATAATTACAATTAATTCTTAAAGATGAAACGGATTATTTCAGGAATTCTTCTCCTGTTTGTTTTTACAACATATTCTTTTACAAAGGACTACAAACTTTTTTCACCTGACGGGAAAATATTGGTAACCATAAAGGCAGGTCCGGGATTTGTGTGGTCAGCCGCTTATAACGGAAAAAGTATTATATCTTCTGCTGAGGGAGGAATGATTCTTGGGACCGGAGCTATACCTGGAGAAACTGAAATGGTAAAAAAAGCGGTTTATAGCACTATCAACCAGGAGCTTATTCCTGTTGCACCCAATAAGAGATCGAAAATTACTGATAACTGCAATACGCTGTTAATTAGTTTTAGATCAGGCATTAACGTTCAGTTCAGAGCTTATAACGATGGTGTGGCATACAGGTTTGAGACTTCTTTCAGAAATGACATTATTGTAAAAGATGAAGTCACCGGCATTGAATTTCCTCCAGGCTCATTTTCATGGTATCCTCTTGAAGAGAGCTTCATGTCGCATAATGAAAGAGTTTACAGGTATTGTTCTCTCGACACTCTTGGCGAGAACCACCTTGCAAGCCTTCCCGCTCTGTTCGTTGCAAATGGCATCAATGTTCTGCTTACGGAATCAGACATTTCTGATTATCCCGGGATGTGGCTCAGCGACACAGGTCCCGGAAAGGTGAAGGGAGTACATCCATTTTATCCTGCTGAAGAAAAACTGCAAGGCGACAGGGATCTGGTCGTCACGAAGACGAAGGATTATATTGCTTCCACAAAAGGAGCCAGAACATTTCCATGGAGGGTTTTTGTGATCGCAGAGAAAGACGGACAGCTGATTGAAAGCGACCTGGTGTACAAGCTTGCCGCTCCATGCAAAATCAACGATACAAAGTGGATAAAACCCGGTCAGGTTGCATGGGACTGGTGGAATGCCAATAATATATATGGTGTTAATTTCAGGGCCGGTATAAATACTGAAACGTATAAATATTATATCGATTTCGCATCATCGAACGGTATCGAATATGTGATCCTTGATGAAGGGTGGTATAAAAAAGGAACTGTCCTGGAGTCGATACCTGAAATTGATATGCCGGAGCTTTGCAGATATGGGGAAAGCAAAAATGTAGGCGTTATACTCTGGGTCGTATGGAAAACATTCTGGGACAAAATTGATGACGCAGTTGCCTTATATGAAAAATGGGGCGTAAAGGGTGTAAAAGTTGACTTCATGCAAAGAGATGACCAGCCTTTGGTCAACTTTTACCACGAAGCAATGCAGAAAACTGCAGAACATCATCTGCTTATCGATTTTCACGGAGCCTATAAGCCTGACGGAGCAGGTCGTACATGGCCTAATGCGCTTACGAGAGAAGGAGTAAAAGGACTGGAAAACAGCAAATGGAGCAAGGATATTACTCCCGATCACAATCTCATGCTTCCTTTTATCAGGATGGTTGCAGGTCCGATGGATTATACACCCGGCGCCATGCTGAACTTTGAGAAGAATAATTTCACCCCAATTTTCAATCGTCCCGGAAGCCAGGGTACCAGGGTGCATCAAATGGCACTTTATGTGATCTTTGAAAGCCCGCTTCAAATGCTCGCAGACTCTCCGACTAACTATATGAAGGAGCAGGAGTGCACAGACTTTCTTGTGAAAATTCCGGTTGTATGGGACGACACCAGGGTGCTCGATGCGAAGATCGGAGATTACCTGCTTATTGCACGCAAATCAGGGGATGACTGGTTTGTGGGAGCATTGACCGACTGGACAGCACGTGAGATGGAACTTGATCTGTCATTCCTGCCGGCTGGGAATTATTCCATTGAAATATTCAGGGATGGAATAAATGCCGACCGGCATGCACAGGATTACAAGCATGTTACACAGGAAGTCAGGGCAGGAGAAAAGATAAAAATAGATATGGTTTCGGGCGGTGGATGGGTAGCAAAAATATCTCCGGAATAATAGTTTTTATTCTGATTTGAATGAAGCAATATCTCGATCTTCTTGATCATGTAATCAGGCATGGTATACATAAAGAGGACCGGACAGGCACCGGGACCATCAGTGTTTTCGGTTACCAGATGAGGTTTAACCTTGAAGCGGGTTTTCCTCTGCTGACCACCAAGAAACTCCATGTGAAATCGATAATTCATGAGCTGCTCTGGTTTATAGCCGGGGATACCAACCTCAAATACCTGAATGACAATGAAGTAAGTATCTGGAACGAATGGGCAGACAATGACGGCAATCTTGGGCCGATATATGGATATCAGTGGCGATCATGGCCGGCAGCCGATGGCAGAAAAATCGACCAGATCTCAGAGGTGATCAGCAGCATAAAGAAGTCGCCTGACTCAAGGCGACATATTGTAAGCACCTGGAATGTAGGTGAACTTGAAAAAATGGCACTTCCTCCATGCCATGTTATGTTCCAGTTTTATGTGGCAGGAGGTAGACTTTCATGTCAGCTCTACCAGAGAAGCTGTGATCTCTTCATTGGAGTGCCCTTCAATATTGCATCATATTCCCTTCTTACACTGATGGTTGCACAGGTAACAGGACTTAAACCGGGAGATTTTATCCACACCCTCGGTGACGCTCACATCTACCTGAACCATATTGAGCAGGTAAAGCTTCAGCTCACTAGAGAACCATATCCTTTGCCAAAAATGAAAATTAATCCCAAAGTTGATGATATTTTAAAATTCAGGTTCGGGGATTTCGAGCTGACTAATTATGTGTCACACCCTCATATTAAAGGAGAAATATCGGTATAAAATCAATGTCTATGATCTCAATAATTGTCGCTGTTTCAGAAGACCTGGGTATCGGAAAGAACAATGATCTTTTATGGCACCTGCCTGAAGATATGAAAAGGTTCAAGAGGCTTACCACAGGCAATACTGTGATTATGGGGAAGCGAACATGGGAGTCGCTCCCGAAAAGGCCTCTTCCGGGGAGGAAAAATGTAGTGATCACCGATATTCCCCACGAAAACTTTGAGGGAGCAGTAGCGGCATATTCCATTGATGATGCAGTAGCCAAATGCAAAGGAGACAATGAGATATTCATCATGGGGGGAGGCAGTATCTACAGACAGTTCATGCCGCTGGCCGACAGGCTTTATATTACACATGTGCATAAAAGTCAGGACGCAGATGTATATTTCCCGAAGATCGACCCTGAAATCTGGGAAGTAGTTGAGAAAGAAGAATTTAAGGAAGAAGGTGAGGGGATACCGTATACCTATGTAATATACGAACGGAAGAAAACCTGATAGAGACTGAAAAATATCCCTGAAAAAAACCTGTTTCCGATTAAACCTTTTAATGCGACTATCATCTAAATGGTTGTTGATCGGAATTATTCACTTAAAATATGATTTATGAAAACAAAGATTTTCTTAATGATTGCAGCACTTGCAATATTTTCATTTACATCATGCGACAAGCAGTCAGACATCGACCAGACAAGCATTGACCTGGCCAATGATGATGCAGTAAGCGATGCGATTTATGAAGATGTATTCAGCTCTGTCGATAATGCCGACATTATTCTTGATAACTACATGAAGAGCGGCTATGCAAAATCTGCAGTCGCCGATTCTTGTCCTCTTGTAACAATCGATCATCCCGATGATGCGAAATGGCCGAAAACGATCACAATTGATTTCGGAACGCTGTGCACTGGATTATATGACAACACCAGGTCAGGAAAAATAATCACTGTCGTAACTGGCCCGAGGCTTCAGCAAGGATCCAAGAAAACCGTCACATTCGATAACTATTATGTCAACGGAATCAAAGTTGAAGGCACAAAAGTGATTGAAAACATGGGTTACAATAACAACCAAAACATGGTTTTTACAGCTACACTCACAGGCGGCAAACTTACCCTTGTTAATGGCAGAACAATTGAACGTTCATTCACCCATGAGCGTGAATGGATTGCCGGGTTGCTGACAAAGTACATTTGGGATGACGAATGTTTCATTACCGGAACAGCAAATGGCATTACATTAAAAGGAGTAAGTTTTACCAATACCATCACCTCTGCGCTTCACTGGAAACGTGTATGCAGGTTTATTGTAAGTGGTGTTGTAAAAATCGAAAGGGAAGGACTTGAACCTGTTGTACTGAACTATGGCGAAGGTGAATGTGATGCTAAAGCAACTCTTACCATGGGCGATCAGACAAAAGAGATACTGCTTAAATACCACAGGTAATATTAGTGCAAAATAAGGGGGTTGAAATTTCAGCCCCCTTTTTTTATGATACCCTGAGCACCTTCATATCTATTCTTTCGAGCTTGCTGTTCGCATAGTCGAGTGTAATTGTCAGCTCATCTTTGCCTATCGAAGGCATATCGAACATAGCATCGAGCATAATGGTTTCGCATATCGATCTGAGTCCGCGTGCACCAAGCTTGAACTCGACAGCTTTATCCACAATAAAATCCAGCACGCCGTCAGCAAAGGTAAGTTCGATGTTGTCCATCCTGAAAAGCTTTACATATTGCTTGACAAGTGCATTTTTTGGTTCGGTAAGGATAGCCCTGAGAGCTTTTTTATCAAGCGGATCAAGATGGGTCACTACCGGCAGCCTTCCTATGATCTCGGGGATCATTCCATAAGCCCGCAGATCCTGCGGTGCTATATATTTCAGAAGATTATCCTTGTCGACCTTTTCCCTGTTCTTTGATGCTCCATATCCTACAATCTGGGTATTAAGCCGTTGTGCGATTTTCTTTTCAATGCCGACAAAAGCCCCGCCGCATATAAATAGGATATTCTTGGTATCGACAGGTATCATCTTTTGTTCGGGATGCTTTCGTCCGCCCTGTGGAGGCACATTAACTATCGATCCTTCAAGGAGTTTCAGCAATCCCTGCTGTACACCCTCTCCGGATACATCGCGTGTTATGGAAGGATTATCGCCCTCTTTCCTTGCAATTTTGTCGATCTCGTCGATGAATACAATGCCTTTTTCGGCTGCCTTTACGTCATAATCGGCGTTCTGCAGAAGACGTGTGAGAAGGCTTTCTATATCTTCGCCGACATAACCGGCTTCGGTAAGCACCGTCGCGTCGACTATGGTGAAGGGGACGTGCAGCATTTTTGCAACAGTTCTGGCCAGAAGGGTTTTCCCCGTTCCTGTTTCTCCTGCCAGAATTATATTCGATTTTTCGATCTCGATATCCTCGGGATCAGGTTTCTGCATCAGCCTTTTATAATGGTTATATACGGCTACGGATATAACCTTCTTGGCCATATCCTGTCCGATAACATACTGGTCGAGGAAATTCTTTATCTCGGTGGGTTTAAGAAGATTAATTGTGTCGAATGACACATTCTTTTTAGTACCGAGCTCTTCATTCATTATGCCATAGGCCTGTTCAATGCAATGGTCGCATATATGGCCCTCGAGACCAGCTATCAGTATGTTGGCCTCTTTTTTTGTCCTGCCGCAAAATGAACACTTATCCATTTTTATTTATGATCGTTTCTTACAAGGATCTCATCAATCATGCCGTAATCCTTTGCTTCCTGTGATGTCATCCAGTGATCCCTGTCGGAATCTTTTTCGACTTTTTCAACGGGATTACCCGAGTGGAGAGCAATGATCTCATAAAGTTCCCTTTTGATTTTCATGATCTCGCGTGCCTGGATTTCAATATCTGAAGCCTGACCTTCAACGCCGCCCATAGGCTGGTGGATCATTATGCGTGAATGTTTCAGTGCTGATCTTTTTCCCTTCGTGCCCGCTGTAAGGAGGACAGCTCCCATTGAAGCGGCCATCCCGGTGCAGATGGTTGCAATGTCGGAAGAGATATACTGCATTGTATCGTATATGCCAAGTCCTGCATTGACAGATCCTCCCGGTGTATTGAAATAGATCTGGATATCTTTACCGGGGTCTGAAGAATCGAGGTACAGAAGCTGTGCCTGAACGATGTTTGCAACATAATCGTCAATCGGAAGGCCGAGGAAAATAATCCTGTCCATCATCAGCCTTGAGAAGACGTCCATGGATGCTACATTTAACTGTCGTTCCTCTATGATTGTAGGAGATATATAGGCGTCGGCAATTATGGAAGAGTACCTGTGAAGGGAGAGGCTGCTTATTCCGCGCCTGCTTCGTGCAAATCTGCCAAAATCGTCAATAATATTCATTTCACTCTGTTTTAGGATTAAGGATCAAAGATATGAAAATTATAAATATGATCGTAATCAGCTGATTACGATTCAAAAAGCTTGTTGAACTCTTCCGCGGTAATCTTTTTGTCCTCTGTTTTTACAATCTCTTTCAGCTTCACCAGAACTTTATCTTCCAGGATCTTATCGGCAATTCTTTTAGCATCGTCTTCTCTCTTGAGGGTCTCTTTTGCATAATTTCCTATCTGCTCATCGGTAGCATAAAATAGCCCGTACTGCCTGAACTGGTACCTTGTAATATTCTCAGCCTCTTTCTGAAGCTCCTCTTCACTGATCTTCATTTCATTATCTTTTGCGACCTTATTCCTTATCAGCTGCCATTTCAGGTCCTGCCTGAAGCTGTCGAATTCTTTTTCTATCTGTTCGCCGGTAGTGTTCTCGTTAACCTTAAGGAGCCATTTTTTCAGGAAATTTTCAGGAAGGCTGAATTCGGTATTATCCAGGATGAGCTTCTTGATATCCTGCATCAGTTTGAAATCGCTTTCGCGATTTAGACTGGCAGCTATTTCCTCTTCGATCTTCTTCATGAATTCCTCTTCAGAGTTTACCACTCCTTCGCCGTAGATCCTGTTAAAAAGCTCCTGGTTAAGATCAGCACCGTGGAACCTTGATATTTCTCCTATGGTAAACCTGAATTTGCCTTCGAGTCCTTCAACTTCCTCTTTCTTCCTGCCAAGCAGACCTGCAATCTCAGAATCATTCGGGAATGCCTTTTTTATATCAAAATCGATCGATTCATTTTCCTTTTTTCCAATGAAATCCTTCTTTATTTCTTCGTCTTTGATGATATCGACTGCGAGAGTTGCCTTTTCATTTGTGATGCCATTGGTTTTTGGATTGCCCTGATCATCGAGAGCTTCAATCTTTCCCTTCAGGATATCCTTATCTTCGGCAATCTCCTCCTTTTTAAATTCACCATAACGGCGGGTATAGTTGGCCAGATAGTCATTTTTCATTTTTTCGTCGATGGTTATCTCATACAGATTGACCTTGTTTTTTTTGCCAAGGGTTATTGTAATTGCAGGTGCAAGTCCCAGTTCAAATGAGAAGTTGAAGTCATCCTGTTTTTCAAAATCGATCTTTTCCTGTTCATCAGATTTCGGGAGCGGATCTCCAAGAATTTCGATCTTTTCATCGGCGATGTATTTATGTATATTCTCGCTGACTGTTTTATTTATCTCATCAACCTTTACAGCAAAGCCATACATTTTTCTGATCAGGTCAATAGGCACCATGCCCGGACGGAATCCCTTGATATTGGCTTTTTTACGATAGTCTCTAAGCACTTTCTCGACTTTCTCCAGGTAATCATTTTTTTCGATCCTCACTTTCAGAACTGCATTCAGATCATCGATGTTTTCTCTTGTGATATTCATATTTCTGTTTTTGATTTTATTTAAAAAAACCGCCAACTCACATTTTGCTGAGGTTATGGGCGGTTTTCGTTGTTGTGCGGATGAAGGGACTCGAACCCCCACGTCATTAAGACACAAGATCCTAAGTCTTGCTCGGCTACCAATTACGACACATCCGCGTAAAACCGGTGCGAAAGTACAGAATTTTATTGTTTTAACAAAGAGGAGCGGCTATCTGCGGAGCTCAAAGTTCTTTCCGAGGTACACCGTTCTGACATGTTCGTCTTCAGCCAGCTGTTTTGAGGTGCCGGATTTAAGTATTTTTCCTTCGAACAGCAGGTAAGCGCGATCGGTGATTGACAGGGTTTCGTGGACATTATGATCAGTGATCAGTATCCCGATGTTCTTATTCTTCAGGTGCGATACGATACTCTGGATATCCTCAACGGCAATGGGATCGACTCCTGCAAAGGGTTCGTCGAGAAGTATAAATTTAGGTTTAAGGGCAAGGGCTCTTGCTATTTCGGTTCTTCTTCTTTCGCCGCCTGAAAGCTGTATCCCTTTGCTTTTTCTGATCTTCTGCAGGCCGAATTCCTGAAGAAGGTTTTCCATCCTTTCTGTCTGTTCTTTTTTCGGGAAACCCGACATTTCAAGCACTGCCTTCAGGTTATCTTCAACCGACAGGTTCCTGAATACTGAAGCCTCCTGGGCCAGGTATCCGATGCCCTTGCGGGCACGCTTGTAAACAGGCAGGGTGGTGATATCCTCATCATCAAGGAATATCTTTCCTTCCTTTGGCCTTATCAAACCAACAATCATGTAGAAAGAAGTCGTCTTTCCGGCGCCATTCGGCCCAAGCAGACCTACTATTTCTCCCTGCTCAACATCAATAGAAACATGGTCGACAACAGTTCTGTTGTGATATCTTTTAACCAGGTTTTCAGTGTAAAGTTTCATGGGAAATATTATTTTGTTACTGCCGACTTTTCAGTCTTTTCCTCATTGCTCATGAACTCGTCATGTTTTTTCTGCTTCGATCTCATTACTCCTGCCGAAATGAAAATACTTATCTCATAAAGCACAAGCAGCGGAATAGCTACCAGCATTTGTGAGAAAACATCGGGAGGAGTGATTATCGCCGCCATGATGAAAATAACGACAATAGCATGCTTTCTGTATTTTCTCATAAAAGCCGGCGTAATGATCCCTATCTTTGTGAGAAAAAATGCGATTATCGGAAGCTCAAAAACTATACCTGTCGCAAAGCAGACCGAAGTGAGCGTGCCAATGTAGGATCTTATATTAATTTGATTGAGTACATTAGGGCTCACCTGGTAAGAGGTAAGGAAATGAATCGAAAGAGGTGCAAGTAAAAAGTATCCGAAGAGAACTCCCGTGAAAAACAGCAAAGTAGAAGCAAGAACCGCCCCTCTTGCGTGTTTTGCCTCGTTGGAATGCAGGGCAGGTCTGAAAAAAGCCCAGAATTCCCTTATTACGAAAGGAAAAGCAAGAATTAATCCGGATACCAGTGCTACAATAATGTGGGTCGTGATCTGACCAGCCATCTTAATGCTTATCAGCTGAAATGGGTTCCCTGTGTTTATACAGAGGATATCAGGATTCCTGGTAATTCCGACGGAAGCCAGGTAGTTTCCAAACTGACAAAACAAACGGTTCGTAATAAAATCAGATTGGGAAGGCGCAATTAAAATCGTGTCGAAGAGCAGAGATTTAAAGCAGAATGCCACTATCATGAAAGACACAATTGCCACCAGTGATCTTATTATATGCCACCTTAGTTCCTCGAGATGTTCCAGAAATGACATCTCTGCTTCCCCTTTCCTGCTCTTCCATTTAAACGCCATCTGTAGCCACCTGTTTTGAAATTCAGCGTGTAAAGATGATAAATCTTACAATTCAAAACAACAACAGCATCATGTAATGTTCTATTTATGGGGAACAATTGTGTTAATTATTTATTAAAACTAGCAATTGATAAGTAAAATTATTAATTTAGATAAACTGTTGAAATGAATAAACTGATATACAGATGTTTATTCTATAAAGAATTGAATGGTAAGTGACAAGACGACACATGATTACCTGAAAAGGTATTTCGGATTCGACACCTTCAAGGGAAACCAGGAACATATCATTAGAAATGTCCTGGAAGGGAGAGATACGTTTGTACTTATGCCCACAGGCGGAGGCAAATCGCTTTGCTATCAGCTTCCTGCAGTGATGGGAGAAGGGACTGCAATCGTGATCTCTCCGCTGATAGCCCTCATGAAAAACCAGGTTGATGCCATGCGTAACTTCAGCACCAACGACGACGTGGCCCATTTCCTTAATTCATCTCTCACCAAAACAGAAATAGCAAGAGTAAAGAAGGATGTTCTCGACCATCAGACAAAATTGCTTTATGTTGCCCCCGAATCGCTTACCAAAGAGGAAAATATAGATTTTCTCAAGAATATTAAGGTGTCGTTTTATGCTGTCGATGAGGCGCACTGCATATCGGAATGGGGGCATGATTTCAGACCCGAATACAGGCGCATAAGGCCGATAATTGATACTATCGGCCGTTCTCCGATAATTGCTCTCACGGCAACGGCAACACCAAAAGTTCAACATGATATCCAGAAAAACCTGGGCATCCTTGAAGCAGATGTCTTCAAGTCGTCATTCAACAGGCCAAACCTGTATTATGAAGTGAAATCGAAGCAGGACGTCACAAAAGAGATCATAAAATACATTAAGAATAATTCAGGAAAATCGGGGATCATCTATTGCCTGAGCCGCAAGAAGGTTGAAGAGATGGCTGAGGTTCTGAAAGTAAATGGCATCAAGGCGCTACCATATCATGCCGGCATGGATTCCTCAACACGGACACAGAATCAGGACAAGTTCCTCATGGAAGAGGCGGATGTGATTGTAGCCACCATTGCTTTCGGGATGGGGATTGACAAACCCGATGTGCGATTCGTGATCCATTACGACATACCGAAGAGCCTGGAAGGCTATTACCAGGAAACCGGGCGTGCCGGCCGTGACGGAGGGGAAGGCAACTGTATTGCCTATTACAGCTATAACGATATTGTCAAGCTTGAGAAATTCATGCAGGGAAAACCTATTGCCGAACAGGAAATAGGGAAACAACTACTTCTTGAAACGGTATCATATGCTGAGTCTTCAGTATGCAGGAGGAGACTGCTCCTTCATTATTTTGGCGAAGAGTATCCGAAAGACAATTGCGAAGCATGTGATAACTGCCTCCATCCCAAGGAGCAGTTCGAAGGCAGTGAAGCAGTTGTCAACGTTCTGGAAACGATTCTTGCAGTCAAGGAAAAATTCAAGGCCGATCATATTGCACATATTCTTTCAGGCAAAGTCACATCAGCAATAAAGTCGTATAAACATAACAAGCTTGAATATTTCGGAATCGGGGAGGATAAGGATGAGAAATTCTGGAACATGGTCATCAGGCAGGCCCTGATAGCAAAATTCCTCACCAAGGACATTGAGAATTATGGCCTGCTGAAGGTAACGGAAAAAGGGATGGAATTCATTGAAAAGCCATCCTCATTAATGCTTGCAGAAGATCATGATTATGCAGATACTGCAGACGAAGAGAATGCTTTCGGCGCCAAGACTGCCGCTGTCGACGAGGAGCTCTTCAGCATATTGAAAGATCTGCGGAAGAAAATTTCAAAGCAAAAAGATGTGCCTCCATTTGTGATCTTCCAGGATCCTTCACTGGAGGATATGGCTATACAGTATCCGATTACCCTCGACGAACTGCAGAATATTTCGGGTGTAGGTGCCGGCAAAGCACAACGTTACGGAAAGGAATTCGTGGATATAATCAAAAAATATGTCGAGGAAAAAGAGATAATAAGGCCTCTCGATATGGTGGTCAAGTCGGTGGTGAACAAATCAGGGATAAAGGTTTACATTATCCAGAGCATCGATATGAAGCGGCCGCTGGAGGATATTGCAGAGGCCAAGGGACTGGAGATCGGGGAGGTTATTTCAGAAGTTGAGGCGATAGTGAATTCAGGAACCCGCCTGAATCTTGATTATTATATAAATACGGTTATTGATGAAGATCGTCAGCATGACATATTTTCCTATTTCAGGGAAGAGGCCCAGACCGATTCACTGGAAGAGGCTATCAAAGAGCTGGGCAATGAATTTGAAGAAGAGGAGATAAGGCTGATGAGGATCAAGTTCCTGTCGGAGATGGGGAACTAAACGGCGCAAAGGCTCAACGGCGGAGGGGCATAAAGGCTTTTACAAAATATTACCAGCGGTTTCCACTGTAAACTGCTTTCGAAACAACCCTTAATATATAATAAGTATATAAGAACTGCGAAGGTATAAACCACCGCATCAGTTTTTTTCTTCCGTATCTGGAGGTTGTGTTTCGAAGGATCAAATAATCCGGGATCGACTTTAATCCAAATGCAACAAGAAATACCAGCAGGAAAACAGGATAAAAGATCCCTGCCACAAGCAACGCCGTTAACATTAAAATTGTAACAAATGTTACAAATGCAAGAAGGACAGTTAAGCTGTCGCTATACGATCCGGCCTTGGATATCCATCGTGCCCTCTGGCTTATAAATGACGACCAGGTCTCCGATGTACAGGTCGTTACAAGAGCATCGGTTGATTCAAGCCAAATGATCTTACTGCTCTTATTCTCCTTCAGGTTGTGAAGAAGGAAAATATCATCGCCGCTGACTTTATCTTCATGCAGATCGAGGGAGTGGTTTTTATAAGCCTCCTTTGTATATGCCAGGTTAGCTCCGTTGCACATTACGGGATCTCCTATAGCTGCAGTTCCGGCAGTGACTCCCTGCAAACTCAGGAATTCAAGTTCCTGGAATCGCTGAAAAAATCCTCTGTCTCCTTTTAAGGCAACCGGCCCGATTATCATGTCAGGTTTATTTTCGGAGTAGTATGAAACAATTGTCTTTAACCAGTTTTTGCCCGGTCTGCAGTCAGCATCTGTCGTAACCACAAGTTCTCCTGAGCCGACACCGATGCCTGATTTAATTGCAATTTTTTTCCCTGTCCCTGGGTTTTTGATGACTTTCAGATTCCTGATTCCGCCATAGTCTGATGCTATGTTAAATGTTGAGTCGGTGGAATTGTCATCAATTATGATCAGTTCAAGCTTATCGGGATTATAATCCTGCGAAGCAATACCTGAAAGGAGTGAAGTAATGTTCTTTTCTTCATTGCGGCATGCAACTATCACTGAAACAGAAATATCCGGTGTTGATTGTGGTTTAAAGGATTTGATCCTGACAAGACCTGCGTATATCCTGATCAGGATATACAGATAAGGAAGAAGTAATATCAAGGCAAGCCATTGCATAGATCATTTCCTCATCCATTCATAAAAGTTGTAATGTTCTGAACTCATTCCCAGTGCCTCGTAGGTCTTCTGCGCTCTTATGTTTTTTGTTTCAACATAAAGTCTCAGTCCGGCAATATCCTGTTCTTCGGCCAGCTGTCTGATATGATTGTACATTTTCCTGAATACTCCCTTTCTGCGGAATTCAGGTACGACATAAACTGACTGAAACCACCATACGCTGCAATTACGCCAGTCGCTCCATTCAAAGGTAATGAGCAGGGAAGCAATTATGCGGCTATTGTCTTCAGCCACATAATATTGACCGCGGGAATGGTCTTCAAAAACTGCCTGAACGCCCTCCGTTACTATTTCAGGTATAAGCTTCATCTCTTCTGTTTCCCATGCCATTTTCAGCTGGAAATCGATGATCGATGTAGCATCTGTTGATTTTGCTTTACGGATAAAGATCATATATTAATATTTTAAAATCTCTTTTTAACCACGGATTACACGGGTCTCACGGAAATGTCACGGAGAAATATCTCCCCATTTTGCCCTCACACCCTCTCGCCCTCACGCCCTCTCGCCCTCACGCCCTCTCGCCCTCACGCCCTCTCGCCCTCACGCCCTCACGCCCTCACGCCCTCACACCCTCTCGCCCTCACGCCCTCACGCCCTCTCGCCCTCACACCCTCTCGCCCTCACGCCCTCTCGCCCTCATTCTTATTTATATTCATCCCAGCTTTTAATCGCCAACTGATCCTCGCTCATCCTGCAGAAGGCAAGGATAAAGGCGCTGGCGAGCCGGGCATTTGTTATCAGAGGAACATTAAAATCGACTGCGCTCCTGCGGATCGAATAATCGTTGTTGAGCTCTGCATCGGAAAGATCTTTCGGGATATTTACCACCAGATCAACTTCGCGGGACTTTATAAGCTCAATTGTGTTGGGCGATTTATCTTCGTCAGGCCAGTATGCCACTTCGGCTTCGACACCCGCATTCTGAAGGAATTGCTGAGTTCCTCTTGTGGCATAGAGCTTATGTCCCCTGTCCCTTAATGCTTTTGCGCTGTTGAGAAGTTCCACCTTGGAACGTGCTGGCCCTGTTGAAAGAAGGATGCTTTTTTTTGGCACCCTGTATCCGACCGAGAACATAGCCTTCAGAATTGCCTCATAAAATCCTTCACCTATGCACCCCACTTCTCCTGTAGATGACATATCAACACCGAGGACGGGATCGGCCTTTGCAAGTCGCGAAAAGCTGAATTGCGGCGCCTTCACGCCAACATAGTCAAGCTCAAAAACCGACTTATGCGGTTTCTCTGCCGGCATGCCAAGCATTACTTTTGTCGCAAGTTCTATCAGATTGGATTTAAGAACTTTAGAAACGAAAGGCATGCTCCGGCTTGCCCGAAGATTACACTCAATCACTTTTATATCATTATCCCTTGCCAGGTACTGGATATTGAACGGACCGGTAATGTTAAGCTCTTTTGCGATCTGACGCGAGATACGCTTTATACGCCTTACGGTCTCAAAATAGATCTTCTGGGGCGGGAAAACTATAGTTGCATCGCCTGAATGAACGCCTGCAAACTCGACATGTTCGCTAATTGCATAGGCAAGGATTTCTCCTTCACGTGCTACGGCATCAACCTCAATCTCTTTTGCATTTTCAATGAATTCGGAGACAACCACAGGGTACTGTTTTGAAACCTTGGCAGCAAGCTCGAGGTAATGAGTAAGCTCACTCTTGTTGGATACCACGTTCATTGCGGCACCGGAGAGAACATATGAAGGACGTATAAGAACCGGAAAGCCTATCCTGTCGACAAACTCAAAGATATCTTCTATTGCGGAGAGCTCTTTCCAGCGTGGCTGGTCGACTGAGAGATTGTCGAGCATCTTTGAGAATTTATGCCTGTTCTCAGCCCTGTCTATCGAGAGAGGCGATGTGCCCAGCACCGGAACATTCTCCCTGAAGAGCCTCAATGCAAGGTTGTTGGGGATCTGTCCGCCAACCGAAACAATAACTCCACCGGGATTTTCCAGGTCGATAATGTCAAGCACCCTTTCGAATGTGAGCTCATCGAAATAGAGCCTGTCGCATGTGTCATAATCGGTGCTGACAGTTTCCGGATTGTAGTTGATCATTATTGCCCTGAGTCCTTGTTTCCTGATCGTCTCAATTGCATTTACCGAGCACCAGTCGAATTCAACACTGGAACCTATTCTGTATGCCCCTGAGCCTAGAACGATTATCGATTTCTTGTCTTTCTCAAATCTGATATCATGTTCGGTGCCGCTGTAAGTCAGGTACAGATAATTGGTCACAGCAGGATATTCGGCTGCAAGGGTGTCTATCTGTTTCACATAAGGGACGATGCCCAGCATTTTTCTATGCTCCCTTACTTTTAAAAGATCTTCGTTGATATTTGCCGGACCTGATCCCATCACATGCCTGGCTATCTGGAAGTCGCTGAATCCGTTTACTTTAGAATGAGCCAGAAGATCAGCAGGAATAGTATTAAGGGATTTGTACTTACATAATTCATCCTTTATATTTATTATATTCCTGAGCTTGAAAAGGAACCATTTATCAATTTTAGTCAATTCATGGATCCTGTCGACAGAGATGCCTTTATCCAGGGCTTCAGCTATGGAAAAGATCCTCATGTCGGTGGGTTCTGCAAGCTCTTCTTCGATCTCCCTGAATTTCAATTCCCTGTTGCCGGTGAATCCGTGCATGCCCTGTCCGATCATCCTGAGACCCTTCTGGATAGCCTCTTCGAAATTTCTTCCTATGGACATCACCTCTCCGACACTTTTCATGCTGCTTCCAATTGCATGTGATACACCTTCGAATTTGTTAAGGTCCCAGCGTGGTATTTTGCATACTATATAATCAAGTGCCGGTTCGAAGCATGCAGTAGTGGTTTTTGTGACCGAGTTCTTCAGTTCATGGAGGCCATAACCTATGCCGAGCTTTGCAGCAATGAAAGCAAGAGGATAGCCGGTTGCTTTAGATGCCAGCGCACTCGACCGGGAAAGCCTTGCATTGACTTCAATGACCCGGTACTCTGCCGAATCGGGAGAGAGGGCATACTGAACATTGCATTCTCCGACAATGCCAATATGCCTGATGATCCTTATTGAGAGTTCCCTCAGTTCATGGTATTCACTATTCGTAAGAGTCTGAGAAGGAGCAACGACGATGCTCTCGCCGGTATGAATACCCAGAGGATCGAAGTTTTCCATGTTACACACGGTGATGCAATTGTCATATTTATCGCGAACCACCTCGTATTCAACCTCTTTCCATCCTTTGAGAGATTCTTCAACAAGTATCTGGTCAGTATAGGAGAATGCTTTTGCAGCCAGTGTTTTAAGTTCAATTATGTCTGAAGCAAATCCGCTTCCCTGGCCTCCAAGAGTGTATGCAGCCCTTATGATCACCGGGAAACCCAGATTTTTTGCAGCTTCGAGTGCTTCGTCAACACCCTGAGCGGCAATGCTTCGGGGCGTTTTTATATTTATCTGGTCAAGTTTTTTTACAAAAAGCTTGCGATCCTCAGTGTCCATAATTGCAGCGACAGGTGTCCCCAGCACCTTCACTTTGTATTTTTCAAATACACCTGCCCTGAATAACTCTGTGCCACAGTTCAAAGCTGTCTGTCCGCCAAAGGAGAGAAGAATGCCATCAGGTCTCTCTTTTTCTATGATTTTTTCAACATAATAAGGAGTGACCGGAAGAAAGTATATTCTGCCAGCAAGTTCCTCGGAAGTTTGTACTGTAGCGATATTAGGATTAATAAGGACTGTTTTTATTCCCTCCTCTTTCAGGGCTTTAAGAGCCTGTGATCCTGAATAATCGAATTCTCCGGCTTCACCTATTTTGAGAGCTCCGGATCCCAGGATCACCACCTTTTTTAACTTATCTGTCATCTGCAGGATTTGGTGTCAAAAATAGCACAAATATTTTATCGTGACTTGCAATTAATAAAAAATGAATATATTTGCAAAATAAATGAATAAATATGCAAAAAGCAAAAAGACTTCCTGCAATTGAAAAGATTATTACCGGGGAGATCATTTCATCTCAGGAAGCACTTCTTAAGAAGCTCAGGTCAAAAGGGATAGCCTGCACTCAGGCAACATTATCCCGAGACCTGCGGCAGCTTGGGGCCGGCAGGATTTCTGACGGCCAGGGAGGCTATAAGTATGCCCTGCCGGAAAGTCCGGCAGATCTCCAGCCGGATTATAGCAGATTACAGATGCTCCCGGTAATACGGGATCTTGTCGACGCAAAAGGCTTGCTGGTAATAAGGACACTTCCCGGAAATGCAAACAATACGGCAATCTATATAGATAACACATTAAGATTTGAAATTGCCGGAACAATTGCAGGTGATGATACAATACTGGTGATACCACGCGACGGAATCACAAACAACCAGGTTCATACATGCCTGGAACTGATTTTACCGGGATTACATGAAAAGATAAAAGGTAAATAAGAGACCAGATACCCCCTTTCCTTTTTTTCTCAAGGGGGACCCCTTCCCCCGTGGGGGAAAGCCTGCCCCGCTTCGGCGGGGGCTGGGATGGGGGTATTAAGAAATAAGAAAGTAACAATTTAAACAAAAATTTAAAAAGATGAAAGAAAAAGTAGTGCTGGCATACAGTGGGGGGCTTGATACTTCAGTGATTCTCAAATGGCTTATCGACAAGGACTATGATGTGATAGCATTCATTGCAGACGTTGGCCAGAAGGAGAATTTTGAAGAGTGCAGAAAGAAAGCTCTGGCATTGGGAGCAACAAAAGTCATTATCGCCGACCTGAAGAGGGAGTTCGTTGAAGATTATGTTCTCAAGGCAATAATGGCAAATGCCATCTATGAAGACAGGTACCTGCTGGGTACGGCACTCGCAAGGCCTCTGATTGCAAAGAAACAGATTGAGGCTGCCAAACAGGAAGGTGCACTTGCTGTGGCACACGGAGCAACCGGAAAAGGCAACGACCAGGTTAGATTCGAGCTCTGCTATTATGCACTTATGCCTGGTGTGAAAGTGATATCTCCATGGAAAGACAAGGAGTTCCTTGCACAGTTCAAGGGGCGGACCGACCTTCTGAAATATGCAGCTGAAAAGAATATTCCGGTTAAAGCAAGCATTGATAAGCCTTACAGTGAAGATGATAACCTCATGCATATCAGTCACGAAGCCGGTATACTTGAAGATCCCATGTACACTCTCCAGAAAAGCATGCTCGAGAAAATGGTAATGCCGCAGGATGCACCCGACATTGAAACAAGAATTGTGATACATTTTAAGAACGGGCTTCCGGTAAAGCTTATAAATAAGGAAGACGGTACTCTTAAGGAAGATGCATATGATATGTATGTATATCTGAATGAACTGGCTGGTAAGAATGGCATAGGCCTGCTCGACATGGTCGAGAACAGATTCGTGGGCATTAAATCGAGAGGCGTTTATGAAACACCGGCTGCAACTGTTCTTCACATTGCCCACAAGGATATCGAAGGTATCGCAATGGACCGTGAAGTAATGAGACTCGTAAACATGCTCACCCCGAAATTTGCAGAAATAATCTATAATGGTTTCTGGTTCAGCCCTGAAATGGACTTCCTTATGGCCGCAATCGGAAAGAGCCAGGAACTGATCGATGGGAGTGTTCATCTGTGCCTCTATAAGGGAAATGTGATTGTGGAGGGACGCGAATCGCCTTCTTCATTGTATAACAAGAAGCTTTCGAGCATGGATATTGAAGGGGGCTTTGATCAGACCGACAGCAGGGGATTCATCAGGATCAATGCAATAAGACTTATGGCTCACAGGGCAATTGTGGAAGAGAGTAAGGAAAGGTAGATAACTAGCCCCCCAACCCCCCTAAAGGGGGGCTAATACTCATCTAATTATGTAAAAAACAAGCTTTTAACACTTAATTAATCCCCCTTTAGGGGGAAGGACGCGAAGCGACCAGGGGGCATTATAATGGAATTGGATTTATAATTTAATATATCGTTATGAAACTCTGGGAAAAAGGTATCAATCCCGAACCTGCAATAATCGAGTTTACTGCGGGCAAAGACAGGAAAACAGATCTTCATCTTACAAAATGGGACATTGTCGGATCAATGGCTCATGTGATAATGCTTAATGATGTGGGACTTATCCTGGAAGAGGAGAGAAATGACATGCTTAAAGCGCTTCATTCCCTTTTCGTATGGGATGAAGAAGGGAGCCTGGTTATCGAGAAGGATGTGGAGGATATCCATTCCCAGATCGAAAAAGAGATGGCATCAATCCTGGGAACAACCGGCAAGAAGATCCATACAGGAAGGTCGAGGAACGACCAGGTTCTTGTCGACATCAGGCTTTATACAAGGGAAGAGATCGACAAGCTCGCAGATCTTATAAACAGTCTTTTTACACGATTGCAGTCGCTCAGCGACCAGTATAAGGATGTACTTCTGCCCGGCTACACACATATGCAGCCGGCAATGGTTTCATCCTTTGGATTATGGTTTGGTGCTTATGCCGAATGTTTGTCCGACGACCTGCTGCTTCTTTCAACAGCAAGGGCACTGAATAATAAAAATCCTCTCGGAACAGCAGCCGGCTTCGGAACCACACTGCCATTAAACAGAAAACTGACATCGGAGCTGCTTGAATTTGATGATCTTCTTTACAACTCTGCTTACGCCAGCCTGAGCAGGGGCAAGGTGGAAATGGCCATTGCTTCTGCGCTGGCCTCAGTAGCCCAGACACTTTCGAGATTCTCAATGGATATCTGCCTGTATATGACTGCGGAATTCAGGTTCATCGACTTCCCCGACGAATACATCACGGGATCCAGCATAATGCCACAGAAAAGAAATCCGGATGTTTTCGAACTTATCAGGGGCAGATCAAATGTGATCCAGACTCTGCCGAATGAAATAGCAATGCTGACATCAAATCTTCCTTCAGGCTATAACCGTGATCTTCAGCTGCTTAAACAGGTTGTCTTTGATTCCTTCGACGAGATGAAAGAATGCATTGAGATCATGCTGTTAATGCTGAATAACATTAAGGTGAAAAAAAACATTGCCGAAAATCCACTCTACAACACGATTTTCAGCACCGAAGAAGTTAACAGGCTCGTAAAGCAGGGCATACCATTCAGGGATGCCTATAAGGCAGTTTCAGAAATGGTAAAGGGTTCATCTTTCTCCAGGACATCGGTTAATGATTATGTTCATGAGGGAAGTATCGGCAATCTGTGCAACGAAGAGATTGCTGCCATCTTTAATGAAAGGATGAAATTCTTCAAGAATAAGTCAGCTGCAGAAATGGCTGAGAAGATGATGGGGTATGTTAAATAGACAACCCCCCCTTTTAGGGGGCGAGCCACGCGTCAGCGTGGCTGGGGGTTTATTGCCTTTTAATATTCTCAATAAATTCATCAAACAAATAATCCGTATCAGTCGGACCACCAGAGGCTTCAGGATGAAACTGTGTTGAGAAGAAAGGTTTTGTCTTATGTTTCATCCCTTCATTTGTCTTGTCATTTATGTTTATGAAAAGAGGATCCCACTCCTTGCCAAGAGTTGTATTATCGACTGCAAAACCATGGTTCTGTGAAGTGATGTATGCTTTATTGGTCCCAACCTGGATAACAGGCTGGTTATGGCTGCGATGACCGTATTTGAGCTTGTAGGTATCAGCGCCGGAAGCAAGGGCCATAAGCTGGTTTCCCAGACAAATACCGAAGACAGGCTTTTCTTTTTCAAAGGAGTTCCTGATGTTTTCAATTGTTGCCATGCACATCTTCGGATCGCCGGGACCGTTTGAAAGAAAGAGCCCGTCAAACTCTTCCCGGTGATAATCATAATCCCATGGAACCCTTATAATGGTGGTATCCCGCTTCAGGAGGTTCCTTATAATATTGTATTTAACACCGCAGTCGACAAGCACGATTCTGTATTTCCCGTTTCCGTAAGTCTTCTTTTCGCGGGTGCTGACTTCGGCAACCAGGTTTACCTTGTTGGGATCGTAGAAAGAAACCTCTTCTCCTTCAGGTTCAACTTTGCCAAGCATCGCTCCCTTTTCACGAATTCTTTTGGTGAGCGCCCGTGTATCGATTCCATATACTCCGGGGACCTTGTTCCTTTTAAGCCATTCGTCAAGACTTTCGGTTGCGTTCCAGTGGCTGTACTCGAAAGAATAATCTGATACTATAAGTGCTGAAATATGTATAGAGGATGATTCATAGAACCGGTAAAGATCATTTTCCTCACTTTTTGCAGGTGCTCCATAATTGCCCACCAGCGGATAGGTAAGACAAAGTATCTGTCCGCGGTATGAAGGATCAGTGAGACTTTCAGGGTAGCCGGTCATAGCCGTATTGAATACAACCTCGCCTGCTACAGCCACAGTTGCGCCAAATGATTTTCCATAGTAGACTGTTCCGTCTTCAAGTGTCAGCTTAACCTTGATCTTTTCTTTCATAAGTTCATAGTTCTGAATTCGAATGCTTTGCCATCCATAGCTTTAGCGAAGGATGGTTCTTACTTCTTTCTTATCTGTATTACAGCGTTTTCTATCTGTTCCATTGCCCTTGATATTGTGGCACGTGGTGCTCCAAGGTTCATCCTCATGAAGCCTTCTCCTCCGGGACCGAATGCTGAACCTTCATTCAATCCTACACCTGCCCTGTGAACAAAAAAATCCTGCAATTCTTTTCCTGTCATTCCGAGTTTCCTGCAGTCAAGCCATATCATATAAGTTGCTTCCGGTTTCACGGGAATTATTTCAGGAATATGATCATTGCAGTATTTCTGAACATATTCCACATTTCCCTTTAAATATTCCATAAGTTCATCGACCCATTCATGACCAGAGGTATAGGCAGCCGTTGATGCGGCGTTGCCGAATATGTTCCCGTTACCAACGTGCAGGTCGTCTATCTTCTTGTTGAAATATTTTCTCAGCACCGGATTGGGAATGATGACTGAAGATGTTGAAAGTCCTGCAAGATTGAATGTTTTGCTTGGTGCAATGCAGGTAACGGTGATGTCGGCTATTTCTTCAGATATACCGGCTATGGGGATATGTTTAAAGCCCGGGAGGATAAGATCGCAGTGGATCTCATCGGAAAGTATCAGTATTTTATTCTTCAGGCATATTTCAGACAGGCTATTTAATTCTTCAGATGTCCATGCCCGGCCCACAGGATTATGAGGATTCGAAATGATGATCATTTTTGTGTTTTCAGAGACCGACGTCCTGAGGGATTCGAAGTCCATAGTCCAGGTGCCCTCTTTTTCAATGAGTGGATTAAAAACAATAGTGCGGCCATGGTTTTCTATTGCAGAGAAAAATGGAGTATATACCGGCGGTTGAACTATAACCGAATCACCCGGGCGGGTAAAAGAAAGCGTACACAGGTTAAGCGCCGGGACAATCCCCGGGCAGAAGCTTATCCATCCTTTTTCGACCTGCCATTTGTGCCTGACCGACAGCCATTTAACTATTGAATTGAAATAGTCTGATGCACGGAATGAGTAACCATATAATTCATGTTCTGCGCATTCACGGATCTTGCTGACAATGAACTCAGGTGTCTTGAAATCCATATCTGCCACCCACATAGGAATGACATCTCTTCTGCCAAATGTCTCCTCTCTAAGGTCATATTTGATACAGTCTGTGCCTTCTCGTTGAGCAGCTTCATCAAAATTCCATCTCATGGAAATTGGGATCATTTCAGGGGCTCAAAGATAAGAAGAAGTATTTTGGATGCTACCGCCCTATTTTCAATATATTTTATTATTTTTATCCGCAGTTTTGATAATTGATTATAATTTAAAAAGAGCGGGTATGAAAAAGGCAGTTGCATTATTGATAATTCCAACACTCCTGATTGGTTTTTCCGGATTAACCGGGTGCAAAAATAAATCAGAAAAGAAAGAACAGAAGAAAGTTGAACTTGAACAGGTTGGTACCATAGAGGAAAAGATCGAAGAGAATGTATACCCTCTGCCTACTTCAGCGGAAGTCATTAAAATGCTTACAGAACTTGAAGTCGGGTATCAGTTTGGAATTTCAAATTCTGTTGAAAATGTAACCAAGTACATCAGCAGCAGTTCAAGAGCGATAAATATGGGAGTTTTCGGAGCTGATTTAAGTTATTGTACAATATATAATATTAATCAGGAAGTGATTAATTATCTTAATGCAATCAGGACTCTGGCCAATGAGCTTAACATGTCGAAGATCTATGATGAAACGCTTTATGAGAAGATCAAGGCCAACTTCGACAATAAGGATGAGCTTGTCAAAGTACTGACAGATGCTTTCAACCAGACATATAACTACCTTGCAGAAAATGAACAGCAGAATCTCGCATTACTTGTAGTAGGCGGAGCCTGGGTCGAAGGGATGTACCTTACATGCAATGTATCAGAAGCAGCTTACCAGGTGGCAGGAATCTCAAAAAACCTTCTTGAGCAGAAGAAATCTTTTGAACTGTACCTGGAATTAACAAAGCCATATGAAACTGATCCCAATGTTGCTGAATTTGTCAAAAAGCTTGATCCTGTTAAGAAAGTCTATGAAGGATTGGGAACAAGCCTGACAATGAATAATATAATGGATATCACGAAAGCCATTAATGAAGTTAGAACACAGATAGTACAGTAATTTAAATAAGCATACATGAGGGTGTCTCAAAAGCCTGATTCTTGCCCCCTGTCCCGCCTAAGCGGGATTCTTTAAATATCAGAGAATCAGGATGTTCCGCCTTGCGGAATTTAGGGGCAATAAAAAAGAGAGGGGCTTTTGAGACAGCCTCTTTTTTTATAAGTTGTTGATATGAGGGAATCAGTTTTATTAGCGCTGATCCATATTTTCGCAATTGTATCTACCGTAAATCCTGCTGGTATTACATCGCGCGGACGAAAAATACTTCGCAGCTATCTCAGACGGTATCTCAACAGAGAGCTTGAGGAAGAATACTATGCTCTTTTTGAGAACAACCTTGAGTTCTATTCAAATGAACTCAAAAGAGTCGATCGTGCGGAACTGGCCGATGAAGATTCCCTGATCTCCTTCCAGATCACAAATATATGCAGGCAGATAAAGAAAGGCCTGTTTATCGATGAGCGGATGCTGGTGTTTCTCCAGCTGATGGAGTTTGCCTTTGAGGATGGAATGATCTCCGAGCAGGAAAAAACAATTGTCGACATTGTCGCCAGGACATTCAGTATCGCAAAAAAGGAATATGATAATGCCTACGCATTCATGATCGACAGGGCATTTGACCATATATCGCCCGATTGCGTCCTGATAATCGAGAGTGATGAACCGGATTCATCAGGAGCAGCAGCTTATAAAAATTATGAACACTGGAGGCATATCCGGATAAAAGGATTCAAAGGACAGCTTATGGTGCTTCATATCGAAAGCACCGCTACACTGCTTCTGACCTATGACGGTCCGCTTGCACTTTATTTCAAGGGAAGGGATTTAATCGCATGCCGGCCTTACCTGCTTGAACGTGGCGTTAATATTAAAGGGATAGGCATCGAGCCTATCTATTATTCGAAAATCTATAAAAAATTTGTCTCAAGGAATTTCCCCGAGAAGGTGGTCTTTGAAGGGCACGATATAGAATACATGTTCAGGAATTCCGATAACGGAGTCAGAAAAATGAACTTCAGGGTAGAATCAGGTAACATGATTGGAATTATGGGCGGCAGCGGCGTAGGTAAAACTACAATGCTGAACCTTCTCCATGGCAAGATAAAGCCCACTACCGGGAACCTGTATATTAACGGATACGATATTAATTCAAATGCCGGAGAGATAAAAGGCCTCATAGGGTATGTGCCTCAGGATGATATGCTGATTGAAGAGCTTACCGTTTACCAGAATCTTTATTTCAATGCACGTCTCTGTTTTGGTGAATATACAGAGGAACAACTTAACAATACTGTCGATAAAGTCCTTGCAGATCTTGACCTTTTTGACATAAAGGATCTGCAGGTCGGGGACATTATGAATAAAAAAGTAAGCGGAGGCCAGCGCAAGAGGCTGAATATTGGCCTTGAGCTTATGAGAGAACCGGTAGTGCTATTCATAGACGAACCCACCTCAGGGCTGTCATCATTTGATTCCGAGAAGGTTATGGTATTGCTGAAAAATCAGGCTCTCAGCGGAAAGCTTGTATTTGCAAATATTCACCAGCCCTCTTCGGATATACTTAAGATGTTCGACAAGCTCTGGATTCTCGACAAGGGAGGCTATATGATCTATGATGGCGATCCCGTAGAAGCACTTGTGTATTTCAAGACAGAAACATCACAGGCCAATGCAGCTGAAAGTGAATGCCCTAACTGCGGTAACATTGAGACGGAAAATATACTCCATATTGTTGAGGTCAAGGTGATTGACAACGAAGGATTGCCAGGGAAGGAGAGACAGGTTAGCCCCAGGGAGTGGTACGATAAGTATAAGAAAAAAATGATGCCTGCATCTTTGCCCTCACCCGGGGAATTACCCGTATCTCAAAGCAATTTTAAAGTTCCCGATAAATCAGGCCAGATAAGGACATTCATTAAGCGAAACCTCACACGGAAGCTGGCCGACAAGCAATATATGGTAATAAATTTGCTTGAAGCGCCTCTCCTGGCTCTGATCCTGGGATATATCTCAAAGTACAGCGAAGACGGGAAATACCTCTTCTCAACAAATATTAACTATCCGGTTTTTCTGTTCATGTCGATAATTGTGGCACTTTTCATAGGACTTACGGTGAGCGCTGAAGAGATATACAGGGACAGGAAAATCCTTGAGAGAGAGAAGTTTTTGAGTCTGAGCCGTTTAAGTTACCTGCTTTCCAAGATAAATTTCCTGTTTGCATTATCGGCTATACAAACATTATCATTCGTAATCGTAGCCAGCCTGATACTGGAGGTGCGGGGAATGCTCTTTCAGCAATGGCTTATTCTTTTTTCGGTAGCCTGCTTTGGCAATATACTTGGATTGAATATATCTGCAGGTATGCGTTCTGCAGTCAGCATATATATACTTATTCCATTACTGCTGGTTCCTCAGCTGATCCTTGGAGGTGCCATGATCAAGTTTGATGACCTGCACAAGTCATTTACAAGGAAAATATATGTTCCGGTTATAGGAGATATTATGGCAACGCGCTGGGCATATGAAGCTCTGAGTGTGGAACAGTTCAGAGCCAATGGTTTTGAGAAACCATTTTTCATGTACGACATGAAACTCTCCCAGGCTGAGTGGAACTACTCTTTTCTTATTCCGACACTTAAGGTTAAGGTTGATGAATGTTTAGCTGCGGGGAAAGAACCTGAATACAGGGAATTTTCGGAAAACAACTTCGTAAAACTGAATTATCATTTAAAGGACCTTTCCGAAAAGACAGGAATTAAAACCGGGCCATGGATGAAGGAACTTAATTATTCCAGCTTCAGTGATGTGACGGGAGATAATGCAAAGACATATCTCGACAGTGTGAGAACATGGCTAAGAAAGGAGACAAGGATATGGACCGCACGGCGCGATTCAGTTTATGAAGTAAAAACCTCTCAGACAGGGGAAGGTAAATTTCTGCGGCTCCGGGAGAGCGATTATAATGACCGCCTGGCAGATTATGTTCTTAATCGTTTGGCTACAAGCAAGATATACGAGTCTAACAGAAGGCTTATACAAAAAGCCGATCCGATATTTATGCCCCCGGGATCAAAATACGGAAGAGCACATTTTTATGCACCCTATAAGCTCCTGGGGAATCTAAAAATAGGCACTCTTATCTTCAATGCGACAATTATATGGCTTATGACCATGGGACTTTTCGTAACGTTATATTATAATGTTCTGAAACGTTTCATCATCTGGCTCGGGAAGTTCAAGCTGCCCATCTGGAGAAAATTCGGCAGAGAGCTCCTTCAGATTTAGAAAACTGAGCATAACAGAAGATCAATGAGCAGAGTACAGGCAAAGAAAAATCTCGGACAACATTTTCTGAAAGACAGGAGCACAGCTTCAAGGATCGCATCCTCACTTACGGGAGAAGGATACGGATCGGTTTTAGAGATTGGCCCGGGGACCGGCATTCTTACCGGATTTCTGATTGACAGGAATTTTCACGATTTCAGGGTTATTGAAATAGATAATGAATCGGTTCATTTCCTGAGAGAAAACTTCCCTGCGATCAAAGAAATTATCAGAGGCGATTTCCTTACAATGGACCTGGGAAGAAAATTTACCGGGAAGCTTGCAGTGATTGGCAATTTTCCGTATAACATCTCAACACAGATCCTTTTCAGGGTGCTTGAGAACAGGGATAAAGTTGTTGAGGTTTGCGGGATGTTCCAGAAAGAGGTGGCAGAAAGGATCTGTGCATCGCCGGGCAATAAGATTTATGGTATTATAAGTGTCCTCCTGCAGGCTTATTACGATACGGAATATCTGTTTACTGTGCCGGAACATGTTTTTTCGCCTCCTCCTAAAGTTAAGTCAGGAGTTATAAGGTTAAGGAGAAACAGCATAGTGGACCTCGGATGCAGTGAAGCGCTCTTTTCCAGGGTTGTAAAGGCAGGTTTTAACCAGAGAAGAAAGACTTTACGGAACTCAATAAGATCGGCATTTAACCTGAAGAGGGAAGATTACAGGGATTTTGGGTTGAGGCCCGAGCAACTATCTGTCGAACAGTTTGTTGAACTTACAAACTGGGTTGAAGAGAACCGTATTCTAAGTGAATGAATAACCTATGGCATCGACCGGATTCATCTTTGCAGCTGCATAGGCAGGTGCATACCCGGCGACTATCCCTATTACTCCGGAGATAACAACTGCCACAATAGTATTTCCAAATGTCAGGTACATATTCAATTCCCAGAGATAGTTTACAAACAGGGTTGCAATGAATATCAGGAATACTCCAAGCAAACCACCGATTATTGAAAGCAACACTGATTCAGCCAGGAACTGAAAAAGAATGAATGTGCGTTTTGCCCCAAGCGCCTTCTGAATACCTATTATATTAGTTCTTTCTCTAACTGATACGAACATTATATTTGCTATGCCGAATCCTCCAACAAGGATTGCGAATCCGCCTATCAGCCATCCGACTATATTTATAATACTGAAAACGTTTTCAAATCCCTGGGAGATCATGCTTGCCTTGTTAACCGAGAAATTGGATATTTCATCCGGACGAATTCTTCTGGCTGCCCTTAAGACCATTGTGACATCATCAGTCAGTTCCTGTACAGGAACGTTTTTCTTTGCCTTAATCATTATAATGGAATTCAGGAAACGACTTCTCATATTTATGAAGTTACGGCCAAAATTATAAGGGATGGCAGTTCCTTCATCCATGCCACTGTCGCTTATGCCTCCTTTTCCCTCCTTCTTGAAAACTCCGATTACATTTGTCTTGTTGCCTCCAATGGTAATCTGTTTTCCGATGGGATCAGCCTTATCAAACAACCGGTTGGCTACCTCACATCCGATGATTGCCACATTTTTTCCTGAGGCTGACTCTTCAGGAGAGAAATATCTTCCTTTTTCTATTTCAAATGATCTCAGATTCTCGAATTCGTGAGTCACTGCTATAAGTGCCGCATCATTAGCCTGATTCTTCCTGTATTTTATGTTTTGGGGAGTATAGACATAAAAACAGGCAGCTTCTGCCTTTGTGGATTTATCCAGAACAGCCTCATAATCCTTCGTAGAGATTGCAGGCCATTTGATTATATCCCACCATGCAAGGTTGGGATCAAACGACCAGGGCCACTTCTGAACATAGATTACGTTTTCGCCGAGCGTGGCTATGGAATCACGAACAGCTTTGCCCATCCAGTCTATCACTGTGAATACAGAGATGATTGAAAAAATGCCGATAGTTATTCCGAAAAGCGACAGGAAAGTCCTTAATTTATTGACTACTACTGATTTAATTGCGAAAATAAAACTCTCTTTTAACAGTCTGAAAAACATTTTCTTAAATATAAAATCAAATCTGAGGACCAAAGATAAGAAAAATCACACGCCGGAACCTTAAAAATTTCTTAATTGCCCGCCTGCTGATAATCATATTTTTAAAATATTGGGGATAACAAAAAAATATATACTTTTAATCGCCTGAAAAACCTGTCCGAAAATCTTATAAATGTGGCCATGAGTGAGAGGAAAATAAAGAGTGCTTTGATATCCGTCTTTTATAAGGACGGCCTGGATGAAATTGTAAAAACACTTCACAGCCTGAATGTTAAGATATGGTCTACCGGCGGAACTTTCACCTTTATTCACGAACTGGGAATACCTGCAGAAAAAGTTGAAGACCTTACCACCTATCCTTCAATTTTAGGAGGAAGGGTGAAAACACTTCATCCGCTGGTTATGGGTGGCATACTTGCCAGACGTGAAAACGCTGAGGATATGAAACAGGTCGGGCAATATAAAATCCCTGAGATAGATCTGGTGATTGTTGATCTGTATCCGTTTGAGCAGACTGTAAAAATGGTGACAGATGAAGATGAAATAATTGAGAAAATCGATATTGGAGGTATATCACTTATAAGAGCAGCCGCAAAAAACTATAATGATGTACTCATTATTTCGGGCAGAGAACAATATCCTGCATTGCTCAGCCTGCTCAGGGAAAAGATAGGCTTGACAACTTTGCAGGAAAGAAGGCTTTTCGCCGCGGAAGCATTCATGACATCTTCAAATTACGACACTACAATTTTTAAATATTTCAACAGGGAAGCCGGGATCACTGCTTTCAGGGAAAGCATAAATGATTCATACCAGCTGAGATATGGAGAGAATCCTCATCAGAAGGGGATATTTTACGGAGATCCCGGTCAGCTTTTTGAGAAGCTTCACGGGAAAGAAATATCATACAATAATCTTTTAGATCTCGAATCAGCACTGAACCTGATAGATGAGTTTTCCGAAACAACTGTCATCATCATCAAGCATAATAATGCATGCGGCGTTGCTTCAAGGAAAAGCCTTACTGAAGCATGGAAGGATGCCCTTGCATGTGATCCGGTGTCGGCATATGGCGGGGTAATTGTAACAAATGTTACAATTGATGAGGCTTCTGCTGCAGAGATAGACAAGATCTTTTTTGAAATAATAATTGCACCTGATTTCACTGAAAAAGCGCTTGAAATTCTTAAGCAGAAAAAGAACAGAATCATACTGAAGAGGAAAGCGGAAATAAAAAGCCAGTATAATTTCAGGGCACTGCTTAACGGAGTTCTCTGGCAGGAACGCGATAACAGCACCGAAACAGGTAAAGATATGAAACCAGTTACCACCAGAAGTCCGGAACCTTCAGAAGTTGACGATCTTGTTTTTGCCAATATAATTGTCAAGCACAGCAAATCCAATGCTATTGTACTAGCAAAGAACAAACAACTTTGTGCCAGCGGCATAGGGCAAACTTCGCGTGTTGACGCATTGAAACAGGCAATAGAAAAAGCAACCTCCTTCGGTTTTGATCTGAAAGGTGCAGTAATGGCATCCGATGCATTTTTCCCTTTTGCCGATTGTGTAGAAATAGCGCATAAGGCAGGTTTAAGTGCAGTGGTTGAGCCAGGCGGATCAGTGCGCGACAAGGATTCGATAGATTACTGTTCGGCAAATGGTGTGGCTATGGTATTTACAGGAGTGAGACATTTTAAACATTAATAAACATAATTCATAATATTCAATGGGACTATTTTCATTTTTAACGCAGGAGATAGCTATCGATCTGGGGACGGCCAATACTATTATCATTCATAACGACAAGATAGTTGTTGATGAGCCATCAATAGTTGCAATTGACAGGAATACCGGGAAGCTGATAGCAATAGGGGAACAGGCAAGGCAGATGCATGGAAAGACGCATGAGAACATAAAAACGATCAGGCCATTGCATGATGGTGTGATTGCCGACTTCAATGCTGCAGAGCTTATGATAAGAGGTATGATCAAAATGATAAACAAGGGTCCGCAGCTATTTGCACCATCACTGAAAATAGTAGTGGGCATTCCGTCAGGAAGCACAGAGGTGGAGATACGTGCAGTCCGGGATTCCTCTGAGCACGCAGGCGGCCGTGATGTATATATGATACATGAGCCAATGGCTGCTGCCATCGGTATAGGACTTGACGTTGAAGCTCCTGAAGGTTCAATGGTTATAGATATTGGCGGAGGAACAACCGAAATAGCTGTTATTGCACTGGGCGGTATTGTATGCAACAAATCAATAAGGATCGCAGGTGACGGATTTACTTCTGATATCCAGGCATATATGAGGCATCAGCATAATATCAAGATCGGAGAAAGAACTGCTGAAGATATCAAGATAGGAGTGGGGGCCGCAATTCCCGATATTGACAATCCTCCGCCCGATTATATTGTGAGAGGTCCGAATATAATGACCGCCCTTCCAATTGAGATACCCGTTTCTTACCAGGAGATTGCATACTGTCTCGATAAATCGCTGTCAAAAGTAGAGGCTGCACTACTGAGCGTGCTGGAACAGACACCTCCCGAACTTTATGCCGACATTGTTAACAAGGGAATTTATATGGCCGGGGGAGGTTCGCTGCTGAGAGGCCTGGCGAAAAGGTTTACCGATAAGATAAACATTAATTTCAATTTAGTGGAAGATCCGCTCCATGCTGTTGCGCGCGGTACGGGAGTGGCACTTAAGAATGTCGATAAGTTTCCGTTCCTCATGAGATAACATATCTGTGTGAATGAGAAATCTGCTGAACTTTCTGGCAAAGTATAATCACCTGATAATATTTCTTGTGCTTGAAGGGATTGCACTTTACCTGCTGAGCACGGGCAATAATTATCATAATTCCCGTGTTGTAAAAGGCTTCAGGGGATTGGCTGCCGGAATTGAAAAGCGTGTGAGCAATGCAACATCATATTTCCATCTCAGGGAGATAAGCCAGGCTCAGGCGAGGGAAAATGTTTCGTTGAGAACAACGATCGAACGGCTTTCAGGGAAAGAAAACCAGCTTTTTTTTTCAGTAACCGACACAATACGTCATCAGCAATATACCTATTCCTCTGCCGGGGTGGTAAATAACACTGTTAACAGGCAGAAGAATTTCTTCACAATTAATAAAGGGAAACTACAGGGCATATCTGTCGATATGGCGGTAGCTTCCGGAGATTGTGTTGCCGGTGTAATTGTCGGCTCTTCAAATAATTTTTCAATTGCCATGTCTCTCCTGAACCTCGATTTCAGGTTGAGTGTCAGGCTAAAATCAAACGGTTATTTCGGCTCATTAAGCTGGGACGGCAGTGATCCTCGTCATGCCATTTTAAGTGAGATACCTCAGCATGTCACTTTCGGAATCGGAGACACAATTGAAACTACCGGCTTTTCTGCAGTCTTCCCTGAAGGCTTAGTGATAGGAACCGTAAGCGATTTTGAAAAAAGCGGAGGGGATTTTTACAGGATAACGGTGGCGCTTGGAACTGATTTCAAAAGACTGCGTTTTGTCAATGTCATTGGCAATCTGAGAAAAGAAGAACAACTTGAACTTGAAAAACAATTTCAATGATCAACAGGATCTTAAGATTCGGACTGATATTCATTCTGCTCTTCCTGCTTCAGGTTCTGCTGTTTAACAATATTAAGTTCAGCGGATATGTAAATCCGTTTGTCTATATAATGTTCATTTTGCTGCTTCCGGTAGAAATGCCTTCATGGCTTTTACTGATACTCTCATTCTTTACGGGACTTACAATGGATTTTTTCTCCGGCACTCCGGGAATGCATACCTCAGCAACAGTATTGGCGGGATTTATGCGTCCTTATGTCCTGAGATTCACATCTCCCAGAGATGGATATGAACCAGGCTCTGATCCTTCAATGCTGGCATACAGCTTCAGGTGGTTCCTCATATATGCTTCAATAATTGTTGTGATTCACCATCTTGCCCTGTTCTATCTTGAGGTTTTCAGGTTCACTGATTTTTTTAAAACCTTGTTGAGGATAATTTTAAGCTCCCTCTTTTCAATATCTTTTATTATTCTCCTGGAATACATAAGGAAGGGGAAATAATATACCGGCTATGAAAGATGCTTTCACCAACAGAAAATACTTAATCATCACTTTTATAGTGCTGGTGGGTCTTGCACTGATAATCAGGCTCTTTTTTATACAGGTGATTGAAGAAACCTACAGACTGTCTGCAGATAATAATGTTCTGAGATATGTAACCCAGTACCCTGCCCGCGGACTCATTTATGACCGAAACGCAAAGCTGATAGTGTCAAACCAGGCTGCATACGACCTGATGGTAGTTCCGGCTCAGACCGGTAAAATGGATACGGCATTGTTTTGCAAAGAGCTTGATATAACGATGAATTTCTTTAAAGAAAGGCTGAGAGCTGCAAAAAATTATAACCGCAAATCTCCATCGATATTCCTTAAGCAAATGTCTGCCGAAACATATGCAAAGTTTCAGGAAAAGATCTTCATGTATCCCGGATTCTATGTTCAGCCAAGGACCTTGCGCAAGTATTCAAGGCCGGTGGCAGCACATCTGCTGGGATATATAAGTGAGGTGGATGAAGCACTTATTAAAAAGGATCCTTATTACAAGATGGGTGATTATATAGGCAAACTAGGTATTGAAGAGGCTTATGAAAAAGAGCTGCGGGGAACACGCGGGGTAAAGATCTTTATGGTGGATGTATTCAGCCGGGTAAAAGGCTCTTATGCTGATGGAGCTATGGATACACTCGCAGTACAGGGATCTGATATCATATCGGGGATCGATTATGACCTGCAGGAATATGGTGAGAAGCTCATGCAGAACAAAACCGGTAGCATTGTAGCCATAGAACCGGAAACAGGAGAAATTCTGGCTCTTGTCTCAGCTCCGAATTATGACCCGTCCCTTCTTGTAGGGAGGATCAGGTCAGAGAATTTTGCAAATCTCCAGGCCGATACTGCACTGAAGCCCCTCTTTAACAGGGCGTTCATGGCATCGTACCCTCCAGGATCGACATTCAAACCTGTCAATGGACTGATCGCCCTGCAGGAAAAGGTTATTGTTCCTTCAACAGAGTTCGGGTGCAGCAATGGCTATCATGTCGGATCGCTTACTGTAGCATGTCATTCACACAGTTCACCACTCAACCTGAAGGAAGCAATTGCCAATTCATGCAACTCCTATTTCTGTCAGGCATATAGAAGGATTCTCGAGAATCCGCGTTATGGTTCTGTAGCAGAGGCATATGACAAGTGGAAAAGCTATCTTGATGAATTCGGTTTCGGCAAAAAGCTGGGTACGGAATTCTCAAATGAGCTTAACGGGATATTAAAGTCATCAGCTTATTTTGACAGCTATCACAAAAAAGGAGGATGGAAGGCTCTGACTGTCATTTCAATGGCTATCGGACAGGGTGAGTTGGGAACAACGCCCCTGCAGATGGCAAACATGACAGCAGCCATCGCAAACAGGGGGTATTATTATATACCTCACATTGTCAGATCCATTGGCAATGATAAAAAGATAGATCCTAAATTCAGGGAAAAACATGTTATAAGCATTGACTCCCCGAATTTTGAAGCAGTCATTCAGGGAATGGAGGCAGTAGTAAATGGCGGCCCCGGGGGAACGGCACGAAGTGTCGCAATGAGCGATATTATAATCTGCGGCAAGACTGGAACAGCCGAGAATCCTTTTGGTGAAGATCATTCGGTATTTATCGCATTTGCTCCCAGGGACAATCCGAAAATAGCAATAGCAGCCTATGTTGAGAATGCCGGCTTCGGAGCAACCTATGCAGCTCCGGTGGCAAGCCTGATGATAGAAAAATATCTTAAGAATGAAATTGCCGCAAACAGAAAATGGCTGGAAGACAGAGTATTTAATTTAAACCTGATCGACTCGATACCGGAACTTGAAACGGAGCATTAACATATGGAGAGATATTGACAAGATTACGATCTTGTTGTTCCTGCTGATGATGATCATGGGCTGGTTCAATATCTATGCTGCGGTTTATAACGAAGAGCATACAAAAATAATTGATCTGTCGCAGAGGTACGGCAAACAGTTCATCTGGATACTTGCCACACTTGTTCTTGCAACTTTCGTGGTAATAGTCGACAGCAGATTCTATGTTTTTTTCGCTTATTTCATTTATGCCGGATTGATGATCCTGCTGGCGCTTGTACTGGTTCTCGGAAAAGAAATAAATGGGGCAAGGTCATGGTTCGAATTTGGCAACATCAGCCTCCAGCCATCTGAGTTCGCCAAGTTTGGTACAGCTCTCGCCCTTGCAGGTTACCTCAATAATAAAAGGCAGGAGCTTAGAAAATTCAACATTTTTCTGCCAGCTGCAGGAATAATGCTCCTGCCGGCATTGCTTACTGCTCTTCAGCCCGATATGGGATCGACAATAGTGTTTTTTGCATTTTTCATTGTACTCTACAGGGAAGGGATGAGCCCATTCATCTTTATTTCCGGTATACTTATGGTCATTCTGTTTTTCCTCACGCTTCTTGTTGATAATTTTTATCTCGAGGCTGGATTGGTAGCTGCAGCCACTCTTCTTTCATGGTTTACAGTAAAAAACCTGAAAGCCTGGCTTGCAGGTCTGGGAATCCTGATAATTATTGGAGGAACATTGTTTACACTTGACCACTATGTGTTCAAAACCATGGGTTATGAGCTTATACTCCTGATAACCATTGTTCTTGCAGGCATTATTTACGCTTACTATATATATAGCAGGAAAGCGTTGGCTTTCCTGGTAATTTACCTTTTTCTTCTTGGCACTGTTTTATACGTGAACACTGTTGATTTTGCATTCAACCATGTTCTTAAACCTCATCAGAAAGAGAGGGTGGAGATAATGCTGGGATTCAAATCCGATCCTCATGGTAAAGGGTATAATGTGAACCAATCAATAATTTCGATAGGATCGGGAGGTTTTAGCGGTAAGGGATATCTTCAGGGAACTCAGACGAAATTTAAATTTGTTCCTGCCCAAAGCACCGATTTTATATTTTGCACGGTAGGTGAAGAGTGGGGATTCCTGGGTTCACTGACCGTAATAGGATTATATGTTTTTCTGCTGCTAAGGCTTATCAGGCTTGCAGAACGGCAGCGATCAATGTTTTCCAGGGTTTATGGATATGGCGTAGTCTCGATACTGTTCACACATTTCTTTATTAATATAGGTATGTCCATAGGGCTCGTACCTGTCATAGGAATACCTCTTCCGTTTTTCAGCTATGGCGGAAGCTCCCTGTGGGGCTTTACAATTTTGCTGTTTATTTTTCTGAGGCTTGATGCGAGCCGTTCTGAATACCTTGTTTGATCAGAAAGGCACAGTTATCCTGTGCGATATCTCTATGCCGAAATCTTTTTCCACATAATCGATGAGCTGCGGGAAGAACTCCATGAAATCTTCCTGAAGCGGGTAATAATTCTTTTTCAATTCCCTCATGGCGAACCTTGTCTCTCTAGGCAGAGTGGTTCGCTTGCTCAATGTCTTGAAAACATGACGAATACCATTTAGGGTCTGATATGATTCTATCCAGTTGTTAATTATGAAAAATGGCATCATCTCTTTTACTTCTCTGGGAAGGATCTCATAGTTGTTGACAAGTGCACGGTAGAAATTATAAGTCACACTTTCAAGAGGCCTTCTCGAAAACATATTCCATTCCCTGGTGAGGAAATGATCATATATTATATCGGTTATTACTCCTGAATATTTATGATATTTCCTTGAGAAGAAGATTTTACTGCGGTGAACAACAGGATGCCGGTCTGTGAATCCATCTATATGGCGATGGAGAATAATACCCTTGCGAACAAGATCCGGGTAATTAAGATAATCCCGCCCTTTTACATAATCGCCTATGTAATTGCCTATAATGATCTTATCAGAGTCACCTGAAAGATATATGTGGGCGAGAACGTTCATAAGATTAAAAAATCCCTTTAAACACGCGGAATTTCGGTATGCAAATTATACATTTGTTGGTTCATTTTAAAATGATTTTTGTTCACTGCATCAATTAATTATTAATAACAAGGAGGATCTATGACCAGGAAGAATGTCGTAATCATTGGGGCGGCAGGAAGGGATTTTCATAACTTCAATACCTGCTTCAGGGATAATGGGAATTATAACGTGGTTGCTTTTACAGCAGCTCAGATTCCGGATATCGATGGAAGAAGATACCCGAAAGAGCTGGCAGGCAAACTCTATCCCAAGGGAATCCCCATCTACCCCGAACAGAATCTTCCTGATATTATAACGAAATTCAAGGTTGATGATTGTGTCTTCTCATACAGCGACGTTACCTATCAGAAGGTGATGTCGGTAAGCGCCATCGTAAATTCCGCCGGAGCAAATTTTGTACTTCTCGGGCCTTCAGATACAATGGTAAAGAGCACAAAGCCTGTGATAGCGGTCGGAGCCATCAGGACTGGCTGCGGAAAAAGCCAGACCTCAAGAAGGGTCATTGAACTGCTGATGGCAAAAGGACTAAAGGTGGTTGCGGTGCGTCACCCAATGCCTTATGGTGATCTTAATGCACAGAAGGTTCAAAGGTTTGCAGTACTGAAGGATCTTGAGAAACACAACTGCACCGTAGAGGAGATGGAAGAATATGAGCCTCATGTTGTGCGTGGCAATGTAATTTATGCAGGCGTCGATTACGAAGCGATCCTTCGCAAAGCAGAAAAGGACCCTTCCGGTTGCGACGTGATATTATGGGATGGAGGCAATAACGATTTTCCGTTCTATAAGCCTGACTTGATGATCACTGTTACTGATCCGCACAGGGCTGGCCATGAGCTAAGATACTATCCGGGCGAAGTGACACTGAGGCTGGCAGATGTTGTGGTTATCAACAAGATGGACAGTTCAGCTCCTGAAGATATCCAGACAGTTCGTGAAAGTATTGAAAAGGTAAATCCAAAATCAATTGTCGTGGATGGGGCATCACCAATCAAGGTTGACGATCCTTCACTGATAAAGGGAAAGAAGGTTCTCGTTGTGGAAGACGGCCCAACTCTTACCCATGGTGAAATGAAGCTGGGGGCTGGTGTAATTGCCGCACGCAAGTTCGGAGCGTCGGAACTGGTTGATCCAAGGCCATATACAGTAGGCAGACTCAGCGAAACATTCAGACTTTATCCGAATATAGGAACTCTTCTTCCTGCAATGGGATATGGAGAACAGCAACTTCACGACCTCGAAGAAACGATCAATAATACTAAATGCGACAGCGTGATAATTGC